>NZ_JAAGNB010000905.1:0-14287 GCF_010550475.1 Amycolatopsis sp. SID8362 | reverse complement strand
GCCGGCGACGAAGCCCGGGCGAACGACCTCGCGGCCGACCTGGCGGTGACCACCCGCGCCCGCCCCCCGAACGGCGACGCCCGCGACGCGGCGCCCGAGCCGACCCGCTACGCGATCGACTGGCTCCTGCGCTTGCTCGAAGCCCGCGCGAAAACCACGACGCAGCACCGGAAGGAAGTCGAATGACGGACCGCTTGGGACAGAAGCAAACCGCGGCGATGTTCACGCTGATGGTGCTGGGCCGGGAGGTGTCGAACCAGGAGCTGGAGGAGGTCGTGGGCTTCACCCTCACGGGCACCGAGCGCACGGGCCTGAACAAGCTCGGGTACGTCGACAGCGACCGGACGGGGCCCAAGCGGAGTTTCGTGCACGAGCTGAGCGAGAGCGGCTGGGCCTGGTGCGAGCAGGAGCTGGCGGCGGGTGGCCCGCCGCCGCAGCGAGGCCAGAGCCCGTTGGCGGCGGCGCTTTACGTCATCCTCGGCCGGCTGGGGGAGTACCTGCGGCGCGAGAAGCTCCGGCTGACGGACGTCTTCGCCCCCGGCGAAGACGTCGCGGGGGAAACGACCGTTTCGGGTGGCAGCCTCGAAGACCGCATCCGGATCGCGTACCGCGAGCTCGTGAAGGAGCCCCGAGGGTGGGTCGGGCTGGTCGACTTGCGCCCGAAACTGGGCGCACCGGCGGCGGAGGTCGACGCCGTGCTCAAGGAACTGAGCCGGGCCGGCACGGTGCACCTGGTCCCGGAGGAAAACCGCAAAGCGCTCACCGCGGCTGATCACCAAGCCGCGATCCGCATCGGTGGCGAAGACAACCACCTCATCTCGATCGAGGTGTCATGATGGACGAGCTCACAGCGCTGGCGACACTGAGGTTCGATTGGGCGGACACGCCCGACCACGTCTGGAAGGACTCGCCGTACCACGTCGACGGGCTGCACGACGATGCTCTCGCCGCCCTCGACACCGGAATCCGCGACGCCACGGCCAGCGACGGCCCCAGCCCGATCGGGCTCGTCCTGCGTGGCCTCAAGGGGGTCGGCAAGACTCACCTGCTGGGTCTCGTCCGGCGCCAAGTGCACCGGGCGCGTGGGTACTTCTTCCTCGACGACGTCACCGCCGCCGACGCGTTCTGGGACAACACGGCCAAAGCGCTGCGTCTCGGCCTGTACCGGCTGGATGAATCGGGGGAGTCACAACTCAAGAGCTTCCTGTTGCGAGTGTGCTTGCGCGCTCAGGTCGGAGCGGAAGTCACCGCGACGATCCGGCGTGGGCGCGGGCTCACGGTCGACGATGTCGAGGCGTTCGTCGACGGGGTGCGTCGCCTGGACGAGACGGTCGTGGACCGCTGTGAGGACACCGCGCGGGCCCTCGTGCTCATCGCGAGCCGGGATCGCGGTGTCAAGTACATCGGCGAAGACTATTTGGACGGGGACACGGAACTCACGTCCGAGGCCCGGCAGTGGAACATCTACTCGCGGCCGAAACCGGCGCGTGTTCTCGTCGAAGAGATCACCCAACTGCTGGCCCTCACCGGACCGGTGGTGATCGCCGTGGACCAGCTCGACACTTTGGTGGCGCGGTCGACGAAGCGCACCGAGGAGATTGGGAACAGCCACGAGGAGGACCTCCTCGTGGCACAGATCGCCGACGGGCTGATGAACCTGCGGGAGGTCACCCACAAGACGCTGACCGTCCTCGCCTGTCTGCCGAGCACCTGGGAGCAGATCAAGACCAAGGCCGCCGGCACGGTACCCGACCGGTTCCGGGAGTCGGTGACGCTCGGCCGGATCACCGACGCCGAGGTCGGCCGCGCGCTGGTGGCGAAGCGGCTTGGCGTGGCTTACGAAGCGATGGGCTTCACCCCGCCCCACCCGAGCTGGCCCGTGGCTCCCACGGCGTTCGAAGGGCCGTGGGAGCAGTGGACCCCGCGGGAGCTCTTGAAACGCATCGTCGCCCACATCGACCTGTGCTTGCGAGGCAGGCAAGTCCGCGAGCTGACTTCCTTCGACGAACGGGTCCCGGTGCCGGCCGCTCCCGTCCGCACCGCGCTGGAAAACGACCGGTTCACCGAACTTGACGCCGACTTCGCGCGATTGATGGCGGAGGCCGAGCCTGGGCAGCTGCTGACGGAGAAGACCGAGGACATGGTGATGCCCGGCCTGATGTCGGCAGCCTTGCGCAGCTGGATCACCGAAGTCGGTGATGACGAAATGGAATGGTCGTGCGAACACCAGAACGGGCGCAGCGAGGTGCACGGCTGGCTCACCCGTACCCTCGACGAGGAGGCGGACATCCAGGAGCACTGGGCGTTCCGGGCGATCGCGGCGCAGCATCCCCGCGCCGCACTGAGCAGGTTCCGCAAAGCTCGTTCCGCCGCGGGGCAGCGACCCGGAGTGGACAACCGGCACCTCGTGATCATCCGCCGGCCGGACTGGTCGAAAGGCGCGAAGACTCAGCTGGAGGTCAAGGAGTTCCGGATGTCGGGCGGGCAGAAGATCCCGCTCTCCGATCGGGACGTACGCATCTTTTGGGCCCTGGACAAGATGCTCGCCAACGGGGGTCGTGAGCTGCACGAGTGGCTCATCGACCGGCGGCCCGCGAGCCGGTCCGAGTTGCTTTCCGCGGTGTTGCCGGAGAAGCCGTCGGGGCAGCCTGCCGAAGGGACGCATCCGCCGCCGGGGGAGGGGGAGATCACGCTCGGCAGCGTTGTCGGCTCGGGGGAGCCGGTGCGGGTTGAGCTTTCCGCGCTGCGCAAGCACGCCGCCGTTTTCGCGGGGTCCGGGTCCGGGAAGACCGTGCTGCTGCGGCGGATCGTGGAGGAGTGCGCTCTCCTGGGGGTTTCCGCGATCGTCCTGGACCCGAACAACGACCTCGCCCGCCTCGGCGACGCCTGGCCCGAACCACCGGACGGCTGGGGGCCCGACGACGCTCAGCTCGCGAAGCGCTATCTCGCCGAGACGGACGTCGTCGTGTGGACGCCGGGGCGGGCGACCGGGCGGCCGTTGGCGTTCCAGCCCTTGCCGGACTTCGCCGGGGTGCTCGACGACTCCGATGAGTTCGCCGCGGCGGTCGAGGTGGCGGTCGCGACGCTGGCTCCTCAGGCGAGGCTGACGGGGAGCACGGCGAAGACCAACATCGGGCTGGCGGTGCTGCGGCAGGCGGTCGTCCAGCACGCGCGGACCGGGTCGCGGAGCCTGCCGGAGCTGATCGAGCTGCTGACCGACCTGCCCGAAGACGTCAGCAACCTCAACGACGCCAAGCGGATCGCGGCCGGGCTGGCCGAGGTGCTCAAGGCCGCGATGGTCAACGATCCGCTGTTCGCGGGCGGCGGTGAGCCGGTGGATCCGGGCGTGCTGCTGACGCCGTCAGACGGCAAGCGGGCGCGGGTTTCGGTGATCAGCTTCGTGGGGTTGCAGGCGGAGGAGCAGCGGCAGAACTTCGTCAATCAGCTGCAGATGGAGCTGTTCGCCTGGATCAAGCGCAATCCGGCGGGGGACCAGCCCCTGGGAGCGTTGTTCGTGATGGACGAAGCGCAGACGATGGCGTCCTCGGGGAGCCTGACGGCGAGCACGCGCAGCACGATCGTGCTCGCTTCGCAGGCCCGCAAGTACGGGCTCGGGCTGTTGTTCGCCACGCAGGCGCCCAAGGGCCTGCACAACCAGGTGGTCGGCAACGCGATGACACAGTTCTTCGGCCGCCTCAACAGCCCGGCCCAGATCGCGGCCGCCAACGAGCTGGCCCGCGCGAAGGGGAGCCCGGTCGCGGACATCTCACGGCTGGAGCGGGCCCAGTTCTACGTGGCGGGGGAGGCGTTCGGCTTCCGGCAGGTGGCGACGCCGCTGTGCCTGAGCCACCACCCGGCGAGCCCGTTGCGGCTGGAGGAGGTGATCGCCCGGGCCCGGGAATCGTGAGCGTGTCGATTCGGGCCGGGTCCGTTCGACGCAGGGGTGAAACGCACCCGACCCGAGGAGCACCCCGTGATCCGCCTCTACATGAGCATGTCCCTCGACGGCTACATCGCCGGCCCCGACGACCGGCCCGGTCAGGAGCTGGGCCGCGGCGGCGGCCGGCTGTTCGACTGGCTCGACGAGCGCCACGGCGACGGACCCAGCGGCCAGGTGTACCGCGAGGCGTCGGCGACCGGGGCGATCATCGCCGGACGCCGGACTTTCGAGCTGGCCGGCCGGTGGGGCGGCGACCACCACGACGGCGTGCCGATCCACGTGCTGACCCACCGCGTGGACCCGGCCGACCCGGCGCCCGGCAGCACGCGGTACTTCACCGACGTCGTGGCGTGTGCCGAAGAGGCCCGCGCGGCGGCCGGTGAGCGCGGCGTCATGGTGCACGGCGCGGGCGCGGCGCAGGCCCTGCTGGCGGCCGGGCAGCTGGACGAGCTGGAGATCCACCTGGTCCCGGTCCTGCTCGGCGGCGGACGGAGGCTGTTCGGGGCATCGGACCCGGTCGAGCTACGGCTGGTGCGCCGCCTCGAGGACCGCGGCGTCACCCACCTGCGCTACGAAGTGTCGCGTTAGGACTTCTCGGCGGCGTACTGCGCGAGGATCGCGTGCGTCGCGTCGATCAACGCCGGCGCTTCGCACACCGTCGCGAAGATCTCCGCGTACTGCAGCAACACCAGCCGCAGCTTCTCCAGCTCGTCGCGCAGTTCCTGCGACCGCTCCCACGCCGCCTCGTGGACGACGACCGCCGTGCCCTCGGGCCGGGTCGCCTCCCACTCCTGCAACGCCGGGTGCCAGTGGGCCAGCACCGGGCGCAGGGCCGCGTTCAGCATCCAGATCGCCAGGTGCCCGAAGCGGTATTCACCCTTCCGGGGCGGCTTCGCCACGGAAGGGCCGTACTTGCGCAGGATCTCCCGGGTCACCCCGAACAGCTGGTACAGCGAGCTGAGCGCCTCGCGCAGGATGCCGTGGCCGGGGGCCAGCGGGGCGACCGTGATGCGGGTGACCAGCTCGACGTACAGTTCCCACGCCGCATCGCGTTCCGCCTGGTCCGGGCGCCATTCGCCGGACAGCTTCGCCGGGCCCCAGCCCAGATCCACCCTGACCTTGTCGATGGGCATGTGCCGCCTCCCCGATCCGTTACCGTGCGCAACGGCAGTCTACCCACGGTCGATCGGGTGGCCGGGTCCGTTACGGCAACGGTGCCCGGTCCCGGGTGGGGGACCGGGCACCGCGCGATCAGTCCGCTTCCGGGAAGTGGATGTCGGTGACGTGGACGTCCACGACCTCGACGTCCAGGCCGAGGTACTGCTCGACGGCGTCGATCACGGCGACCCGGATCTGCTCGCCGAGCGCCTTGACCGCGTGGCCGAAGGCGATCACCAGCGGGATGGTGATCCAGGCGACCTCGTCGGCGAGTTCGATGGTGATGCCGTCTTCGGCGACGCTGTGCACGCCTTCGGCCTTGGCGGCCACGCGGGTGACGATCTTCGCGACGACCCCGTCGGCCACGGTGGTGCTGCCGCGGGTGCCGGCCGCGGGCCGGGTCTCGGCGGCCGCTTCGGTGACCACGGCTTCGGCTTCGGCGACGACTGCCTCGGCCGGCTCGGCTTCGGCGACCGGCTCCGCTTCCGCTTCCGCGGCCGGCTCGGTTTCGGTGCCTGCCTCGGCTTCTTCGGCGACGACGGCGTCGTCGCCGGCCTCGGTGTCGCTGTCGGCTTCGGCGGAGTCGGCCTCGGTGTCCGCGTCGGTGTCGGCCTCGGCGGAGTCGGAGTCCGCGTCGGTGTCGCTGTCGGCCTCGGCGACCGCGTCGGTGTCGGCCTCGGTCTCGGTCTCGCTGTCGTCCTCGACCACCGCGTTCGAATCCGTGTCGTCCTCTTCGGCTTCGGCGGTGTCCTCTTCGGAGCCCGCCGAGTCCTCGGCGGTTTCCGCGGTCGCTTCGACCTCGGCCGCGGAATCCGTCTCCTCGGCGCTGTCGGCCGGGACTTCGGCGACGGCGGGTTCGGGCTCGGCGGTGCCGTAGGCGTACCCGCCGGAGCTGGGGTTTTCGTTCTTGGGGCGGCCGAAGATGCTGTTGATGACGTCGGACATGGTTTCCCTTCCCGGGGAGCGACGACTCACTGTGGGGACGAACAGACGGCGCCACTATAGGGTGAAGCCTGTGACGCGCGGCACAGGCCCCCACCTTCGAGACTCGCTTGTGTCCCAACGGATATCCGGCGCTCGGAAACTACGTCCAGGAATTGTCCACTTTCCGACCCGTGGACATTTCTTTCACCCTTTCCGGAATAGCCCCGCAGGCACGCTCGAACCCAATGCGCGATATCCGGCGGGATTGAGGTGCAGGTGGTCACCGACGTCGTAGGCAGGCAGCAGCCGCGCCGGTGCGGCCGGGTCGCGGGCCACGCGGTCGAAGTCGAGGACCGCGTCGAAATGACCCGGTTCGCGGATCCACGCGTTCACCAGCTGTCGCGCCGCCTCGCGTTCCGGGGCGTCGTAAGCGGTGTTGCCGCCGAACGGGGTCAGCGTCGCGCCGTAGACGTCGATGCCGGCGGCGTGGGCGCGGACGAGGATCTGGTCGTACGCGTCGATCAGCTGCGCGGCCACGTCCGCGGCGGCGGCCGGGGTGGCCGTGCCGATGTCGTTGACGCCTTCGAACACGATCGCCCACGACACGCCGCTCTGGGCGAGCAGGTCGCGGTCCAGGCGGGCCAGCACGTTCGGGCCGAGGCCGTCCTGCAGCACGCGGTTGCCGCCCGCGGCCTCGTTGAGCACCGCCGACGACACGCGGGACGCCAGCACGTCCGGCCAGCGGTCGTTGCCGTTCGTCGTCGAGCCGCGGCCGTCGGACAGCGAGTCGCCGATCACCGCCACCGCCGAAGCCGGGGACAGCACCTCGACGCCGCTCAGGAAGTACCAGTGGTCGACCGGGGTCGCGCCCGTCAGGTCCGCCGACGCCACCTGGTTGCCGGGCACCAGGTACGACGTCGTGCGCGAGCCCGGGTGCGAGGTGACCGACAGCGAAGCCTGCCCCTGCGCCAGGTACGTCGTCACGGCGATGTTCTCGAACGGCCGCACCGGGAACGGCAGCGGGTCCGAGACCACCTGCGCGCCCACCGGGACCGACACCGACGGCTTGCCGTGGAACGTCACCGGCAGCACGCTGCCCGGGACGACCGACGACACCCCGGCGGCACCCGCGGCCGGGCGGGCCACCGTGACCGCCGAGAGCGGCAGGGGTGCCCCGCCGAAGGCGTTCGAGAACCGCAGGCGGATGCGGGGCCCGCCGGCCGTGACGTGCGCCGTCTGCCGCAGGGAAGCGTTGTCCAGCACCCGGTCCGTGCCGGTGTACGGGGCCGGCGGCAGGTTCGCGGGTTCGGTCAGCTGCGGCATCGACGTCCACGTCGCCACCCACTGCGACGACGGCGGCCGGGCCGAGGCGCCCGCGAACAACGCGGTCAGGACCGCCAGCGTCGCGACCAGCGCTGTGCGTCTCACCGCGAGAACTCCGGTGCCAGGACCCGGTCGAAGCCGACGTGCCGGCGCGGCCCGGTCAGCGTGCAGTGCAGGGTCGCGACGATCTGCTCGCTCGAGGTCCCGACGCGCAGTTCGACGTCGCCGGGGTCGACCTGGCGGCGGCCCGCGCGGCCGGTGTAGGACGTCAGGTCCGCGTGCAGCCCGATGTCCAGCACCTCGGTCGCGCCCGGGGCGAGGGTGACCCGGCGGGCCGCGATCAGCTGGCGCTCGGGCCGTGCGACCTCGGCGACCGGGTCGTGCAGGTACACCTGGACGACTTCGGACGACTCGCGGTCGTGGTCGTTGCGCAGCGTGACCCGGACCCGGCACACGCCGTCGGTCGGCCAGACCGAGCCCGTCGCGCTGACGTCCAGCCAGGTCGCCGGCGCGTAGGAAAGCCCGTGGCCGAACGGGAAGAGCGGCGTGGGGTCGACCGTGCTGACCTCGCTGCGCCGGCCGAGCGGCGCCGACAGGTAGGTCGACGGCTGGCTCGCGCCGGCCGCCGGGAAGCTCACCGGCAGGCGGCCGGCCGCGTCGATCCGTCCACTGAGGACGTCCGCCAGCGCCGTCGCGCCCTCCTCGCCGGGGTAGAACCCGGCCACGACCGCGGCCAGCCGGGGGAGCTGGCGGGAAAGCTCGTACGGGCGGCCCGAAAGCAGCACCACGACCACCGGCTTCCCGGTGTCCAGCAACGCGTCCAGCAGTTCCTCCTGCCGGCCGGGCAGCCGCAGGTCGGGCGCGTCGCAGCCTTCGCCGGACGTCCCGCCGCCGAACAGTCCGGCCCGGTCGCCCAGCACGGCCACGCACACCGAAGCGTCCGCGCACGCCGCCACGGCTTCCGCGATCCCGGCGTCGTCCCCGCCGGTGACCGGGCAGCCGAGCGCGTAGGTGACGTCGTAGGACGACCGCAGCGCTTCCAGGAGGGTCGGCACCGAAACCCCGAACGGGACGTCGGGGTGGTGGACGCCGACGTGCAGCGGGAACGAGTAGCAGCCGAGCATCGCGCCGGCCGCGTCCGCGCGCGGCCCCACCACGGCGAGGCGAGCGCCGGGGGAGAGCGGGAGCGTCCCGTCGTTGTGCAGCAGCACGATCGACTTCTCGGCCACCTCGCGGGCCAGCGCCCGCGATTCGGCGTCGTCGAGGTCGACCTCCTCGGGCACCTCGGGCGCCCAGTCCGCGTCGAGCAGGCCGAGTTCGCACTTCTGGCGCAGCACCCGTTCGAGGGCGCGGTCGACGGCGGCGGCGTCGACCGCACCCCCTTCCACCGCGGCGAGCAGCGGCTCGCCGTAGCAGTCCATGGTGGGCAGTTCCACGTCGATGCCGGCGGTCAGCGCCTGGCCGGCGGCGTCGGCGCGGTCGGCCGCGACGCCGTGCAGCCGGTGCAGGAACGCCACGGAGAAGTAGTCGGCGACGACCGTGCCGTCGAAGCCGTAGGTGTCCCGCAGCAGGTCGGTCAGCAGCGAGGTGTCGGCGGCGGAGGGGAGGCCGTCGGTGTCGGTGTAGGCGTTCATCACCGACCGGGCGCCCGCGCGCAGCGCCAGCTCGAACGGCGGGAGCAGGACGTCCGCGATCTCCCGCGGCCCGGCCGAAACCGGGGCCAGGTTGCGCCCGGCGCGCGAGGCGGAGTAGCCGACGAAGTGCTTGAGGGTCGCGACGATGCCGGCCGATTCCAGGCCCGCCACGTAGGCGCTGCCGATCGTGCCGACCAGGTAGGGGTCCTCGCCGATGGTCTCCTCGACGCGGCCCCAGCGCAGGTCGCGGGCGACGTCGAGGACCGGCGCGAGACCCTGGTGCACCCCGAGGCCGCGCATGGTCCGCCCGATCCGCTCGCCCATGCGGCGGATGAGGTCCGGGTCGAACGTCGCGCCCCACGACAGCGGCGCCGGGTAGATCGTCGCCTGCCACGCGGCCAGCCCGGTCAGGCACTCTTCGTGCACCACGGCGGGAATCCCGAACCGGCTGCTGGACACGATCTGCCGCTGGGTGCGCGCCAGGCTGTGCGCGCCGATCACCGGGTCGACCGGCCGGGTGCCGAAGACACGGGTCAGCTGGCCGATGCCGTGCCGGACCAGATCGTCGAAGTCGAGCGCCGCGTCGACGAACTCGTGCTGGTGCGGGGCCATCTCGCCGCCGGAGTCGATGCCGACCCAGACGCCGTAGAGCTGGGCGAGCTTCTCGCGGAGGGACATGCGCGCCATCAGCGCGCGGACGCGTTCGCCCGGGTCGGCCGTGGGGTCGCGCCACGGCTCGGGAGCCGTGGTGGGCTGCGTGGTCAAGGCTTTCCGCCCTTCTTCAGAAGCTTTCGGGGGTTCCGGGTGGCGAAGCCCCCGGCCCGGGGCGGAGCCCCGGATGTCACGGGGGGAGTTCAGGAGAGGGCCCGGGTCGAGTGGCGCACCACGAGGCCGGTGTCGAGGGTGACGTGCGTGCGCGCGACCTCGTCGCCGTTGATCAGGGCGATGAGCATGCTGATCGCGCGGTGGCCCATCTCGCGGATGGGCTGGTCCACTGTGGTCAGTGGCGGGCTGCAGAGCGCGGACTCGGGGACGTTGTCGAAGCCGACGACGGACAGGTCGTCCGGCACCGAAAGCCCCAGTTCGCGGGCCGCGCCGACGGTCGCGATGGCCGAGATGTCGTTCGCGGCGAACACCGCGGTCGGGCGGTCCGGGCCGGTCAGCAGGTCGTGGGCCGAGGCCGCGGAGACTTCCGGGTCGTAGGCGCCGATCCGGATGAGGTTCTCGTCGGCGGGCACGCCCGCGGCTTCCAGTGCCCGCAGGTAGCCCGCTTTGCGCAGCGACGCCGATTCGAGGTCGGGCCGGCCGGCGAGGAACGCGATCCGCCGGTGGCCCAGGTCCAGCAGGTGCTCGGTGGCCAGCTGCGCGCCGCGGAGGTTGTCGGAGTCGATGGTCGGCAGGTGCGACGGCCCGGTGTGCGGGTCGACCGCGACCACCGGCGTGCCGGGCACGGCTTCGAGCGAGACGGCGGGCGTGACCAGCACGGCGCCGTCGACGAGGGTGCCGGACAGTCGGGAGAGGTAGCGCTTCTCCCAGCCCGACGGATCGCCGGTGCGCCCGCCCGCGGAGTAGACGACGAGCTCGAAACCGCTGCCGCGGATGGCGTCCGCGGCTCCCTTGAGCAGCTCGGTCGAGAACGGTTCCAGGTCGGCGACCAGGATGCCGATGACGTTGGTCCGGTGGTTTCTCAGGCTCTGCGCCACGAGGCTGGCCTCGTAGCCGAGTTCTTCGATGACCGCTCGGACCCGGGCGAGCGTCGCGGCCGAAACGCCGTAGCGCTCGTTGATCACTTTGGAAACCGTGGCCACCGAGACACCGGCACGCGCCGCGACGTCACGGATGGTCACCCTCGAGCTGGGCTGCATCGGCTCAGACTAACCATGGAAAACGTTATCGACAACGATTGACATCCGATTTGCCCCAGGTGCAGACTCTTCGCCAACCCGGGCGCTGTCACGCCCCGTCCAACTCGGCCGAAGTCGTCAGGAGTGGACCCACGATGTTCGCAAAACGCCGGATCCCCGTTCTCGCCGCTCTCGCGGCCGTAGTCCCGCTCGCGCTCTCGGCGTGCAGCGGGGGGAGCGACGCGCCCGCTCAGCCGAGCGGGCCGGTAACCCTCACCTGGTGGCACAACGGCACCACCGATCCGATCAAGTCGATCTGGGAGAAGGTGGTCGCCGACTACCACCAGGCGCACCCCGACGTCACGATCAAGGCGCAGCCGCTGCAGAACGAGGACTTCCCCACCAAGGTGCCCCTCGCGCTGCAGGGTGCCGAGCCGCCGGACGTCTACCAGTCCTGGGGCGCCGGTGACCTGGCCTCGCAGATCACCTCGGGCAAGGTCGCCGACATCACCGACTTCACGAAGCCGTGGATCACCCAGACCACCGGCAAGTTCGGGGAGAACTGGCAGGTCGACGGCAAGCAGTACGGCGTGCCGTTCGAGCAGCACTTCGTCGGCTTCTGGTACCGCAAGGACCTCTTCCAGCAGGCCGGGATCACCACCCCGCCGAAGACGATGGAGGAGCTGAACACCGCCGTCACGCAGCTGAAGGCCAAGAACATCGCGCCGATCTCGGTCGGCGGCAAGGACCGCTGGCCCGACGCCTTCTACTTCAACTACTTCGCCATCCGCGAATGCTCGGTCGACGTGCTCAAGCAGTCGGTGAAGGCGGTCAAGCTGGAAGACCCGTGCTGGACGAAGGCCGGTCAGGACCTGAAGAACTTCCTGGCCACGCAGCCGTTCCAGACCGGGTTCGCCGGCACGCCTGCCCAGCAGGGCGCGGGCAGCTCCGCCGGCCTCGTCGCCAACGGCAAGGCCGCGATGGAACTGCAGGGCGACTGGGAGCCCGGCACGATGTCGGCGCTGACCGAAGACAAGCAGCTGGATTCGAAGATCGGCTGGTTCCCGTTCCCGTCCGTGACCGGCGGCCAGGGCGACCCGGCGGCCGTGCTCGGCGGCGGTGACGGTTTCGCCTGCACCACCCGCGCGTCGAAGGCGTGCGCGGACTTCCTGCAGTACCTGGGCAGCGAGCCGGTGCAGACGCAGCTCGCCGCGCAGGGTGCCGGCCTGCCCGTCAACACCGTCGCCGCGAAGTCGCTGAAGACCGACACGCTGCGGGACGTCTACGACTACGGCACGAAGGCGCCGTACCTGCAGATGTACTTCGACCGGGCGTTCCCGACCGCGGTCGGCGCCGCGCTGAACGACGCGGTGGCCAACATGTTCGCCGGCCAGGGCACCCCCGAAGGCATCGTGACGGCTGTCAACCAGGCCGCGGCGGGTAACAAGTGACCACGGCGACGACCCCGGTGCGGACGGCGGCGCGGCCGTCCGCACCGGCGGTCGGCGCCCGGCGGCGGCGGTCCGGCCTGCGGAAGCGGCTCGAACTGGCGCTGCTGCTCGGGCCGGCACTGCTGCTGTTCGCGGGGTTCGTCCTGGTGCCGATCGGGATCGCCGCCTTCTACAGCCTGTTCAAGTGGAACGGTTTCGGCCCGCTCGACGACTTCATCGGCTTCGACAACTACGTCGACGCGTTCTCGGGGACCGTGTTCCAGAGCGCGATCGTGCACAACCTGATCATCGTGGGACTGTCGATCGTGGTGCAGCTGCCGTTGTCGATCGGGCTGGCGATGCTGCTCAACCGCAAGCTGCGGGGCCGCGCGGTGCTGCGCGCGCTGGTGTTCGCGCCGTACGTGCTTTCCGAGGCGATCACCGCGGTGATCTGGGTGCTGATGCTGCAGCCCAACGGGTTCGCCGACCAGGTGCTCAAAGGGGTCGGTCTCGGCGGCCTGGTCCACCAGTGGCTGGCCGACCCCGGCATCGTGCTCTACACGCTGTTCGTGGTGATCACCTGGAAGTACATCGGGTTCGGCATCATCCTGCTGCTGGCCGGCCTGCAGGGCGTGCCGGCCGAGCTGCGCGAAGCCGCCGCGCTGGACGGCGCGTCGGCCTGGCAGACCACCCGCCACGTCGTGCTGCCGCTGCTCGGGCCGACCATCCGGATCTGGATCTTCCTGTCGGTGATCGGTTCGCTGCAGCTGTTCGACGTCGCCTGGATCATGACCACGGGCGGCCCGGCGAACGCGTCGACGACGATGGCGACCTACCTGGTCGACCACGGCTTCAAGCGGTACGAGTTCGGGTTCGGCTCCGCCGTGGCGGTGATCCTGTTCGTCATCTGCTTCGTGTTCGCCCTGCTGTACCAGCGGTTCGCGCTCCGTCGCGACACCCAGGGCGCCCTGACCAGGATGGTGAGCTGATGCGTTCACGCCGGTTCGGCCTGTCGGTCGGCTACCTCGCGGCGATCGTCGTGCTCGGGGTGACCGTCGTGCCGCTGCTGTTCGTCGTGCTCGGCGGGTTCCGCAGCAACGCCCAGATCAACAACGACCCGGCCGGGCTGCCCGGTCCGTGGATCTCGGACAACTACGCCTCGGTCCTCGGCTCGGGCGCGTTCTGGACGTTCCTCGGCAACAGCGCGCTGATCGCCGTGATCGCGACCGGGGTTGCCGTGGGACTGGGGTCGATGGCCGGGTACGCGCTGTCGCGGTACCAGTTCAAGGGCCGGGAAGGCCTGTACACCCTGTTCACGCTCGGCCTGCTGTTCCCGCTGACGGTGGCGACGCTGCCGCTGTACCTGTGGCTGCGCCAGCTGGGCATGCTCGAGAGCTTCTGGGGCGTGGCGATCCCGGAGGCGGCGTTCTCGCTGCCGGTGACGATCGTGATCCTGCGGCCGTTCATGCACGCGATCCCGGGCGAGATCGAGGACGCGGCCGTGCTCGACGGCGCGAGCAGGCTCGGGTTCTTCTGGCGCATCCTGCTGCCGCTGTCGACCCCGGCGCTCACCACGGTCGCCGTCCTGGCGTTCGTCACCAGCTGGAACGCCTACCTGCTGCCGCTGCTGGTGTTCAACGACTCCGCGCACTTCACGCTCCCGCTCGGCGTCGCGACGTTCCAATCGCAGTACTCCCAGGACACCGCCCGCGTGCTCGCGTTCACCGCGCTGTCGATGATCCCGGCGCTCGCGTTCTTCGTGCTCGCCGAACGGCGCATCGTCGGCGGGCTCACCGGCTCCGTGAAGGGCTGACTCAGGAGGTCCCCCCGTGCCGTCCGAGGTCCACCGCCGTACCTTTCTGCAGTTGCTCGCACTGGCCGGGGCCGGCTCGGCCGCCCTGCCGGGACTCGCCGAGGCGGGGGCCGGGTTTCCCTTGGTGTCGCGGGGGAAGGCCGCGACGATCGTGGTCGCCCCCGGCGACCTGCCGGGCGTCCGGCGGGTCGCCGGTGACCTGGCCGCCGACGTCGAACGCG
>NZ_JAAGNB010001836.1:0-2655 GCF_010550475.1 Amycolatopsis sp. SID8362 | reverse complement strand
CGGACCGAGCCCATGCCGTCGGTGCCGTGGGCCAGCGGGACCAGGCCGGCCGCCACCGCCGCCGCGCTGCCGCCGGACGAGCCGCCCGAGGCGTAAGTCGGGTCCCAGGGGTTGCGGGCGATGCCGTCCGGGGTGTCGCTCATCGGCCAGACGCACAGCTCCGGCACGCGCGTCAGCCCGACGAGCACCGCGCCGGCGGCCCGCAGCCGCGTCGCGACCAAGCCGTCCGCGGTGGCCGGCGAAGACGGACCGGCCAGCGAACCGTGCGAAGCGAACTCGCCCTCGATCTCCGTGACGTCCTTGACCGCGACGGGCACCCCGGCCAGCGGCAACGACGCGAGGTCGGCACGCGCGGCGACCGCCGCGGCCTCCTTCAGCGCCTCTTCGGCACGCACCCGCCGGAAGGCGCCGACGACGCCGTCCGCCGCGGCGATCCGGTCGAGCGCCTCCTGGGTCACCCGGACCGGGTCGAGGGTCCCGGCGCGGACGGAGGCCGCGATCTCCACTGCCGTCAGCACCATGATCGCGACCCTAGCCGACGGAACGGCTCAGATGGCGCCCGCTCGCAGCGCGTAAGCGACGGCGTGCGCGCGGTTGTTGAGGCCGCAGCGGGTCATCAGGCCGTAGAGGACGTTCTTCACGGTCCGCTCGGAGTAGCACAGCTTCGCCGCGATCTCCTCGGTCCCGAACCCCTCGGCGACCAGGCGCAGCACGTCGCACTCGCGCGCGGCGAGCCCGGACAGCGTGAGCCCGTTCGGCTCCAGGACGTCCTTGCGCATCCGCTGGACCTGCGAAAGCAGCGCCCCCTGCAGCCGCGGCGGCAGGTTGGCCGTGCCGTCGCCCGCCGCGAGCACCGCCGTCACCAGCTCGGCGCCGCCCGTCTCGCGCCGCGGCAGGATCGCCACGACCCCGCACTCCAGCACCGCCATCAGGTCGCTCTCGCGGAAGTGCTCGACGACCAGCACCACGTGGGACGCCTTGGCTGCGCGGATCTCGCCCAGCACCGCCTCGGTGACGTGCTCCTCCATCACCAGCAGGACGTCCGGCACCAGGTCGGTCACCCGGACGTCCGGATGCGACTCCAGCAGGCTCTCGGCGCCGGCGTGCGTGATCGGGTCCGAGGCGAGGACGGTCACTTCCACGGGCTTCATGGACGCAGTGTGGCGGGCGCGCCTTCACGCCTTCCCTATTCCGTCTTCACGCGCGTGAAGACGTCTCCAGCTCCTCGACCGCCGCCCGCGCCCGCGCCAGCGAGCCGGGCATCCGCTCGGCCGCGCGCGCCCATTCGCGCTTGGCCCGCGCGTACTCCTCGCGCGCCGCGCCGGTCCAGCCGGCCAGCCCCGGCTCGACGTCGATCTCCAGCGCGGCGAGCAGCTCGCCGAGCTCGCCGGTGATCGACCCCATCCGGTCGAGCACGAGGCCGGCGAAGCTGAACTCGAGTTCCTGGCGCGTCACGGCACGCGCTGCAGCGGCACCGGGCCGCCGCCGGTCGTCTCGAGCAGCCGGGCCAGCCGCGAGAGGATCACGTCGAACTCCTGCTCCCAGTCGTTCATCGCCTGGCCGAAGCGCACCGCGGACTCGCCCCGCCACGACGCCTGCACCATCGCCATCTCGCTGTTGACGTCGCGGAGCCGGGCGCGGGCCGCTTCGATGGTGTGCGCGAAGCGGGCGGCCGCCCGCCGCATCTCGTCCGTCGGCGCGGCTGTGGCCATGCGGAACTCCTCTCGAGGCGTTCCGAGGGTGGCAAACCCGGCCGCACCGGCGGAACCCCGCTCCCCGCCCGTTGCCCGAATGTCCGCCATCCTTGCCTGCCGGTTCACGACGGCCGCGTATGCTCACGTCAGGCATCCGGCGCGTGACGTTTCGTCAGCGCACGAAGGGAGACCGATGTCGGCTGCGGACCGCTCCGCACCGAGACTCCAGCTGCTCGGCCCGGTCAAGGCGTGGCACGGCGAGGTGGAGCTCGACCTCGGCTCCGCGCACCGGCGGACGGTCCTCGCCGCGCTCGCGGTGAACCCGAACCGCACGGTCTCGCGCGAGGAGCTGATCGACGCCGTCTGGGGTGAAGCGCCGCCGCAGAGCGCGCAAGGCTCCATCTACACCTACGTCTCCGGCCTGCGGCGGGCGCTCGAACCCGGCCGCGCCAAGGGTGAGGGCCCGCAGCTGCTCGCGTCGATCGGGTCCGGCTACTCCCTGCGCCTCGACGCCGGCGCGATCGACGTCCACCGGTTCGAAGCCCTGCGCGAACAGGCGCTGCGCAAGCAGTCGGCCGGGGATCTCCGCGGCGCTCGCGAGGATCTCGAGGAAGCGCTCGGGCTCTGGCACGGCGTCCCGCTGTCCGGCCTGCCCGGGCCGTTCGCCGCCGCCCAGCGCGCGCGGCTCACCGAGGTGCGGCTCGCGACGGTCGAGCGGCGCGCCGAAGTCGTCCTCGAATCGGGCGGGCACGCCGAACTCGTCGCCGAACTGACCGCGCTGACCCGCGAACACCCGTTCCGCGAAACGCTGCGCGGGCTGCTCATGCGGGCGCTGGTGCGCGCCGACCGGCGGACCGAGGCGATCGCGGTGTACACCGACGTCCGCGACCGGCTCGTCGAGTCGTCCGGCACCGAGCCCGGCCCGGCGCTGCGGCGGCTGTACGACCAGTTGCGCGAACAG
>NZ_JAAGNB010001778.1:0-2918 GCF_010550475.1 Amycolatopsis sp. SID8362 | reverse complement strand
CGACCGCCGACGTCTACCGGCGGGCGAAGCCGGCCGAACCGGTGGAGCTGCCGCGGCCGAAGATCGCCACCGGCAACGCGTTCGAGCCGGTCGCGGCCGGGATCCCGGAACTGTAGGTAGCGGGCCGCTCAGAAGCGGCAGGGCCGGACGCAGTCCGGCTGCCCCGCGACGGTTCCGGCCGGGGTCACCACGGCACCGTAGGAAAACGACAACACGACGAAGAGGGCGGCGACGGCCGTTCTCAACCTGCTGGTCATGGGGACTCCTCGGGGGCGATGGCGCGATGGGCGCCCTCGGAGCGAGCATCCGCGCCGCTCCCCGGGGAAACAACAGGCGGAACAGTAGGGGTGGCTACGCAATCGCGTATAGTGACCGGTCAGCGGGTTCCGGTGAGGATCCGCACCCGGACCGCCTCGCGGAGCGGTCCGTGCGGGGCCACCGCCGTCCGGACGCGGTCGGTGAAGGCCGGGCGCGCGTCCGGGGCGGGCAGCTGCTCGGGGCTCATGGCCGAAAAAACGCCACCGACCATCTCCTCGACGGTCAGCGTGGTCGCGTAGTCGACAACCCGCAGGTCGACGGCGTATCCGGCGGCCACCAGCGCCGCCGCGTAGCGCTCCTGGCTCGCCTCGGCCGTGCCGCACGTGCGATGCAGCGGCGTCCCCAGGTACGCCGACAGGACGTCCCGCAGCGCGGCGGACCACGCGGTGTCCTGCAGCCACAGCGGCTCGCCGTTCGTCACCACGGCGATGCCGCCCCCGGGGCGCAGCAGCGGACGAACGGCCGAAAACAGCCGTTCGTGGTCCATCCAGTGCAACGCCTGGGCGACCGTCACCGCGGCCAGGCGGCCGTTGCCGAAAACCGGCAACAGCGCGCCGACGTCGGTGTCGGCGCCGAGCAGCCAGGTGACGTTCGGCAGCGGGGTCGCCCGGCGGGCCTGCTCCAGCATCGCCGGCTCCGGGTCCATGCCGAGGACGGCGCCCGCCCGGGCGGCCAGGACCCGGGTGAGCTGGCCGGTGCCGCAGCCGAGGTCGAGGACGACGTCGTCGCGGGTCAGCGTGAACGCCGCGGCCAGCTCGTCCGCCGCTTCGGGCGGGTAGCCGCGGCGGAACCGCTGGTAGAACTCGCTCACTTCGCCGCCGAACGCCGGTGTGGTCATCTTTCGACCATGCCCCGGACGCCGGGCGGACGGGGCCGGTTCCGCTGCGGGCGGACCTAGAAGACCGGCAGCAGGAGGCCGTGTTCGGACGCCGGGCGCGGGCCGAAGATGCGGCGGTCGGCCTCGTCGATCGGGACGTCGTTGATGCTCGCCTCGCGCCGGCGCATCAGGCCTTCGTCGCTGAACTCCCAGAGCTCGTTGCCGTAGCTGCGGAACCACCGGCCATCGGCGGTGCGCGACTCGTACTGGAACCGGACGCCGATGCGGTTGCCGCGGAAGCCCCACAGCTCCTTGCGCAGCGCGTAGTCCAGCTCGCGCTCCCACTTCGCGGTCAGGAACCGGACGATCTCGGCGCGGCCCACGACGTGCTGGTCGCGGTTCCGCCAGACCGAGTCCTCGGTGTAGGCCAGCGAGACCTTCTCCGGGTCGCGGGTGTTCCACGCGTCTTCGGCGGCCTGGACCTTCTGGCGGGCGGTGTCCTCGTCGAAGGGCGGGAACGGGGGTCGCGGGGTCATGGCAGCTCCTTCCGGACGCGGAGAACGTGCGTTCTCCACTACGTCCGCTACCCTAGAGAACGCTCATTCTCCGCGCCAGAGGCAGGTGACGTGAATTCCACGGAAGCGACCGGCCGGCTGCTCGAAGCGGCCGAAGAGCTCTTCTACGCGCACGGGGTGCAGGCGGTCGGGATGGACGCCGTCCGCGAGCGCTCCGGCGTCTCGCTCAAACGGCTCTACCAGTGCTTCCCGGCGAAGAACGACCTGGTCGAGGCCTACTTGCGCCGCCGGGACGAGCGCTGGCGGAAGTCGTTGCGCGATTTCGTCCACGCCCGCGGGGACGATCCGCTCGCCGTCTTCGACTGGCTCGCGAACTGGTTCGCCGAACCCGGCTTCCGGGGTTGCGCGTTCATCAACTCCTTCGGCGAGTTCGGCGAACCCACCCCGGGCATCGCCGCCGCGATCCGGCTGCACAAGGACGAGGTGCGCGCGTACCTGCGTGGTCTGATTTCCGGCCAGAGGGTCGCCGACCAGCTGTTTTCGCTGGTCGAGGGCGCGACCGTGCTCGCCGCGATCACCGGTGACCCGGGCGAGGCGAACACGGCCCGCGAAGCCGCGAAGGTGCTGCTGGCCGCTCAGGGGTAGAGCGTCAGCCCCGGGTCGAGCGCGATCTCCGTCAGCTGCGCGAGGCTCAGCGGCGGCGACGGCATGTCGGGCGCACCGCCCCGCTTCGCGTCCCCGGCGACGTTCTCCGCGTCGAGGATGATGCCGGTGCCGTCGGGCTTGGTGACGTCCGATCGGTACATCGTCGGGCCGCCGGGCTGGAGCACCGTGGATTCGAGGATCGTTTCGCCGTGCGGCCCGGTCCGGCGGTGGCACGACCCCTCCGTGCGCTCGGGCGGGGGCGTGCACTCGGTGCTGGGTGTCGCGCTGCCGCCGAGCCGGGTGACGATCGCCATGACGTTGCCCTTGAGCTTCCCCTTCGCCGTCGTGGCCCACGACAAGAAGTAGTCCTCGCCGCCGCTGCACGTGCTTTCGTGGGGAACGGGCGCCGAAAACACGTGGAAGAACTCCAGCGGGCCGTGCGCGACCCCCTTCGGGTAGACGCCGTGTTCGTGGGGACCGAGCGTCGAGCCGGCCGCCAGCCGCTGCTGGACGGCGGCCGTGAGCACCGCCGTGAGCCGGCTCGACGCCGCCGCCGACGTCTCCGGGATCGGCGCGCCGGTCTGCGGCGGGTACGGCAGCGCCGCGCAGGGATTCTCCGACGG
>NZ_JAAGNB010001731.1:0-2785 GCF_010550475.1 Amycolatopsis sp. SID8362 | reverse complement strand
CCTCCTACACCCCCACCATCCGGAGCCTGCGCCACGCGCGCGACCGCAGCCGCGCCGCCCCGGGATCGCCGGATCGCACGCTGGTCGTCGCCATGCCGGTCACGCCGGGCCTGCCCGACCTGCGCCACGTCGGCGCGGAAACCGAGCTGCTGCGCGAACTCCTGCCCGGCGCGGACGTCCTGACCGCCCCGGACCGGGCCCGCGTGCTCGCGGAGCTGCCGTCGCACGCCATCGCGCACTTCGCCTGCCACGGCACTTACGACGTCGGGAACCCGGCGCAGAGCCGGCTGCTGCTGCGCGACGCTCCCCTGACCGCGGGCGACCTGAACGCCGTCGGCCTCGAGGGCGTCCACCTGGCCTACCTGTCGGCGTGCCACACGGCGATGAACTCGGCCGAGGGTCTGCTCGACGAGGCGCTGCACCTGGCGGGCGCCCTCCAGGCGGCCGGGTTCCCCCAGGTCGTCGGCACGCTGTGGGAGCTCGACGACGAAGCGGCGGTCGAGGTCGCCGAGGGCTTCTACCGCGGGCTGCGGACGGCCGGGGCGATCGATCCGGGCGCGGCCGCGCGGTCGCTGCACCACGCCGTCCGCGCGCTGCGCGAGGAATACCCGCGCACGCCGTCACTGTGGGCGTCGCACCTGCACTTCGGCGCGTGAGCTCACGCCGTCCCCATGACGATCCGCCGCAGCGAAGGCAGGTACCGCACGAACGGATCGCGCCGGTAGGTCAGCGGCCCCGGCCGCAGGAGCGTGGCACCGAACGCCGGGGTGTCCGGCCGGATCCCGTGCGCGCCCGGCGGTGTGCCGTCGCCGGGGTCGTCGGGCGTGACGTACACCGGCCCGCGGACCCGCGCCGCGGCGGCGTTGTCGACGCCGGCCCCGGCACAGCCGAACAGCACCAGCGCGTCCGCGGCCAGCCCGTGCTCGCGCCCGGTCAGCCCGGCGACGAGACCGCCGTAACCGAGCCCGATCACCACGATCCGGGCGGCCTTCTTGTACCGCCCGAAGTTCTCCGCCGTGACCGGCAGGCCGGCCAGGAAACTCGCCAGCCGGCCGGTCGCCGCGGCCGCGTACGCCGGGTCCCTGGCCTGCCAGGAGTCCCGCGGTGCCACGTAGTCGGCCCAGCCGACCACCGAAAAGTCGTCCCCCTCGAACTTGCTCACCAGTGCGTCCACGACGTCGAACAACGGGTCCGCGTTGTGCATGCCGGACCCGGCACCGGGGATGACGACCACGACGTACCGCGCGTGGTCCGGGTTGTTCCGGGCGATGATGAGCCGCCCTTCGTCGGGATCGAAGCCCAGCAACATCACGCGGCCGTCGCTCGTCATGGGACCAGTATGGCGGCTCCGGGCGTCAGGCTCCGGCGAACGCGCGGTCGACGGCATCGGTGAAGGCGCCCATCGACGGGTATTCGGCCTGGTAGGACCAGTCGCCGCTCGGCTCGGGCGTCGCTCCCCAGCCCGGGTCGGCGTGCCGCCGGTTGATCCACACCGACGACAGGCCTTCGCGCTTGGCCGGAACGTGGTCGTGGAACAGGCTTTGCGCCACGTGCAGCAGTTCCCCGCGCGCCACTCCCAGGGACGGCAACGTCTCGTCCAGCGCGCGGAAGTGGTTCTCGGCGGGCTTGTAGGCGCCGACGTCCTCGGCGGTGATGATCGCGGCGAAGCGGCCGCGCAGCCGCTCGTTGCTCCCCGCGAAACCGGCACGGTCCACATTGGACAAGATGATCAGCTGGTAGTGCCCGGCGAGCCGCGCCAGCGCGTCGGCCGAGTCCGGGAACGCGGGCCACTCCGGCACGGACTCGCCCAGCCGGCGGGCCCAGTCGTCGCCGACGCCGCACCCGAGGCCGGCACCGGTCCGGCGGAACGCCTCCGCGAGCACGTCCGGATACCGCGTCGACGGCGCTTCCCGCTCGACCGCGGCCTCGTTGTCCGCGTAGGCGACCAGCAGTTCCTCGTCGGAGAGGCCGAGACCGTGTTCCGCCGCCCACGGCGACAGGACGGCGGCGATCCCCGCCTCCCAGTCGATCAACGTGCCGTAGCAGTCGAAGCTGAGTGCCTTGAAGTCCATCAGGTCGAGGTCGGCCACGAGCCCACTGTAGGACAGCCGTGGCCGACTTCCGACAACGCCGTACGCGCGCGCTCGCGAAGCTATACGGTCACCGCATGTACGTGACGCCGCCGAATGCCACCCGCCCGGTCGCCGCTCCGGTCTGGTGGCAGGTGCTCGGGCCCGGGTTCACCGCGCTGATCGGGCTGTTCATGCTGACCGTGATCTACCGGTTCGACGGCGAGTCGGAGATCCAGCGCGCCCTCGGCCTGTCCAGCATGGCGCTGTTGCTGGTGGGCCTGGTCGCCTACCTGGCCGGGGTGGTACTCGGCGCGATCCCCGGGCTCCTCCTCGGCGCCCGCTTCCCGACCGCCGTGGCCGTGCCCGCGACCTGCTTCCTCGTCCTCGGAGTCCTGCTGGTCGCCTTCGCCCCCGCCGGTGGCCTGCTGACGGCCGGGCGCGTCCTGTCGGGACTCGGCACGGGCGCGGCCGCCGGCACGACGGTCGCGCTGATCGTGAAGCTGCGCGAAGGGCGCGGTGCCGTCGCCGGGGTGACCGCCGGGCTCGCCGTGCTCGCTCTGCTGCTCGGCCCGGTCATCGGCCAGCTGATCTCCGAGGCGGTCGGCTTCCGGCCGGTCCACCTGATCGCGGCGCCGTTCCTGCTCATCGCCCTCGTCGTCAACGCGGTCCTCGGCATCGTCCGGCTCACCGCCGCCAAGCGCGCGGTGCCGCAG
>NZ_JAAGNB010001676.1:0-4749 GCF_010550475.1 Amycolatopsis sp. SID8362 | reverse complement strand
CGACGCGGGTGCGGGACCTCGTCCGCCGGGAAGTCAAGGCGTGGGACGGGAAACCGCCCGGGCTGAGCCGCGCGTGGGTCGAGCCGGTGCTCGCCGAACTGCCGGCCGAGGAACGTGCTGCGGGCCGGGTGGCGCTGCTCACCGCCAAGGCCGCGTACCAGGTCGGGGCGGACGACGTCGCCGCCGTCCACGCGACCGATCGGGGCCTGGTGGAGCTGGTGTCGTGGGCCGCTTTCACGGCGGCCGTGGCGGCCGGTGAGCGGCTGCCGGTCCGCCCGCCAAGAGAAGACCCCGCAGGTCGGCGCGGGTGATGATCGGGAGGTCAGATCGCCCGCCGGGGCGTGCCGCACCGGGACAACAACGTTTCCCCGGGACCGCGCCGCCGCCTCGCGCGGCAGCCGATCTGCTCCGGACCGGCGGTCGCCGCGCGGTGGCGTCCTTACCCCCGCCCCGTCGCGGCGGCCGCCGGCTCACGAGAAGACGTCGCATCGGTGAGAGGACAGACAGGTGACTGACACCACGGGCGTGATCGCCGACCTGACCGCGGAGGCCGCCGAGGTGGACGCGCTCGTCGCCGGCCTTTCCGAAGCGGAGTGGGACACCCCCACCCCGGCGCCGGGCTGGCCGGTCCGGCACCAGATCGGGCACCTCGCCTTCATCTTCCGCATCGCCGGCCTCTCGGCCGCGCAGCCGGAAGCCTTCATCGCCATGACGAAGTCGCTCAAGGGCGGCTTCGAGGCCGCGGTCAACGCCGCGCTGGAGGACTACATCCACGACCCGGCCGAGGTGCTGCTGACGCGCTGGCGCGCCGAGCGGGACGCGGGCATCAAGGCCCTCGCGGCCGTGCCCGGCGACCAGCTGGTGCCGTGGCTGGTCAACCCGCTGCCGCCGTACGTGCTGGCGTGCGCCGGGATGATGGAGGCCTTCGGCCACGGCCAGGACATCGCCGACGCGCTCGGGGTGCGCCGCGAGCGGACCGACCGGATCAAGCACCTGGTCGGGTTCGCCGTGCGCGTCCGGGACTTCGGTTACGAGGCGCGGAACCTGAAGCCGCCGGCGGAGGAGTTCCGGTTCGAGCTCACCGCGCCCTCGGGCGCGCTGTGGGCGTTCGGGCCCGAGGACGCGACCCAGCGCGTCACCGGCAGCGCGGCGGACTTCTGCCTGCTGGTCACCCGGCGGCGGCACCGCTACGACCTCGACGTGCGGGCGCAGGGCACGCTGGCGGACCAGTGGCTGGACATCGCCCAGGCCTACCGCGGACCGGCGGGCCAGGGCCGCAAGCCGGGCCAGTTCGGCGCCTGAAAATCCATTGTAGACGGTGTGGGTCCCTTGTCCCAGCGTGCTGACGTGCACGCCGCGGGCAGGGAGAGAGAAGACGGTCCGCACCGGCCGGGAGATGCTGGACTTCAACGCCCGGCGGACGGGCACCGGGCGGCTGCCGCCCGGGGAATCAGACCGGGGGCGGGGCGCGAGCCCCGCACCGGCGGACAGCGGGGACCTGACGGTCCCGGTGATACGGGGCTCGAGAGCCAGTGGGAGTGCGGTGGCATGAGCGTAGAGCGGATTTCGATCGTCGGTATCGGTCTCCGGTACCCCGACGCGAGTTCTCCGGAGGAGCTCTGGGAAAACGTGCTGGCCGGGCGCCGGGCGTTCCGCAGGCTGCCGGACGAGCGGATGAACCGGGCGGACTACTACTCGCCCGACCCGAAGGCGCCGGACCGCTTCTACGCGCAGAAGGCGGCCGTGCTGCGGGACTACGAGTTCGACCGGGTGGCGCACAAGGTCGCCGGGAGCACCTTCCGGGCGACCGACACGACGCACTGGCTCGCCCTCGACGTCGCCGCGCAGGCGCTCGCCGACGCCGGGTTCGATGAAGGCGACGGCGCCCCGAGGCAGAGCACCGGCGTCGTCATCGGCAACAGCCTCACCGGTGAGTTCTCCCGCGCCAACATCATGCGGCTGCGCTGGCCGTACGTGCGCCGCACGGTCGCGGCGGCGCTGAGCTCCCGCGGCTGGGAGGACGAGGAGACCGCGAACTTCCTGCGGGAACTCGAAGTCCAGTACAAGGAGCCGTTCCCGGAGATCAACGAGGACACCCTCGCCGGTGGCCTGGCGAACACGATCGCCGGCCGCGTCTGCAACCACTTCGACTTCGCCGGCGGCGGGTACACCGTCGACGGCGCCTGCTCGTCCTCGCTGCTCTCGGTGGTCACCGCGGCCAACGCGCTCGTCCAGGGCGACCTGGACCTCGCCATCGCCGGCGGTGTCGACCTGTCGATCGACCCGTTCGAGGTCATCGGCTTCGCCAAGACCGGCGCGCTGGCCAAGCGCGAGATGAAGGTCTACGACGCCGACTCCAACGGCTTCTGGCCCGGCGAGGGCTCGGGCATGCTGGTCCTGATGCGCGAAAGCGACGCGCTGGAGCAGGGCAAGCGGATCTACGCGTCGATCGGCGGCTGGGGCGTCTCCTCCGACGGCAAGGGCGGCATCACCCGGCCCGAGGCGGCCGGGCACCGGCTGGCCATCAAGCGCGCCTACGACCGCGCGGGCTACGGCGTCGAGACCGTCTCCTACTTCGAGGGCCACGGCACCGGCACCGCGCTGGGCGACGCCACCGAGATCGAGGCGCTGTCCACCGCCCGCCGCGACGCCGACCCGCTGGCCAAGCAGGCCGCGCTGTCGACGATCAAGGGCAACATCGGCCACACCAAGGCCGCGGCGGGCGTCGCCGGCCTGATCAAGGCCACGCTGGCGGTGTACCACCAGGTGATCCCGCCGGCCACCGGCCACCACGACCCGCACGAGTCGCTCACCGGGTCCTCGGCGCGGATGTACGTCCCGCGCGACGCGACGCTGTGGCCGGAGGACCAGCCGGTCCGCGCGGGTGTTTCCGCGATGGGCTTCGGCGGGATCAACTCCCACATCACCGTCACCGAGGCCCCGACCGCGCCGCGGCGCCGCGAGCTCGACGAGCGCGCCCGCACGCTGGTCGCCGGCCGCCAGGACGCCGAGCTGCTGCTGTTCGACGCCGACGACCTCGCCACCCTGCGCGGGAACGTCGCCGCTGTGCTGGAGACCGTGCCGAAGCTGTCGTTCGCCGAGCTGACCGACCTCGCCGCCACGCTGGCGAAGGAGGTCTCGGGCAAGGCGGTGCGCGCCGCGGTCGTCGCGGCCAACCCGGAGCACGCCGAGCGGAAGCTGACGAAGCTGCTGGAGCAGCTCGACTCGGGTGACGCGGTCTTCGACAGCGCCGACGGCATCTTCGCGAGCAGCCGCGGCACCGCGCCGAAGATCGGCTACCTGTTCCCCGGCCAGGGTTCCGGGCGCGGCGGCGAGAGCGCGCTGCGCCGCCGGTTCGCCTCGGCCGAGGAGATCTACCGCGCCGCCGGGCTGCCTGCCAGCGGCGACCAGGTCGCCACCGAGGTGGCGCAGCCCCGGATCGTCACCGGCTCGCTGGCCGCGCTGCGCGTGCTGCGCTCGTTCGGCATCGAGGCCTCGACGGCCACCGGCCACAGCCTCGGCGAGCTGACCGCCCTGCACTGGGGCGGCGCGCTCGACGAGCGCGGGCTGCTGGCGCTGGCGAAGGTCCGCGGCAAGGTGATGGCCACGACGACCGGGGACGGCACCGGCGCGATGGCCGGTATCGCGGCTTCGCCGAGCCGCGTCGAGGAGCTCGGACTGGGCGACGACGTCGTCATCGCCGGCTACAACGCGCCCGAGCAGACCGTCATCTCCGGGCCCGCCCCGGCGATCGACAAGATCGTCGCCCGGGCCAAGGCCCAGGGCGTCGGCGCGACCCGGATCAAGGTCTCGCACGCCTTCCACTCGCCGGCGGTCGAGCCCGCCGCGAACGCGATGACCGAGAAGCTGGGCGAGTTCTCCTTCTCCCGCCTCGA
Organism: Amycolatopsis sp. SID8362; assembly: GCF_010550475.1. Lineage (NCBI taxonomy): Bacteria > Bacillati > Actinomycetota > Actinomycetes > Pseudonocardiales > Pseudonocardiaceae > Amycolatopsis > Amycolatopsis sp. SID8362. The sequence continues at coordinate 853 of NZ_JAAGNB010001676.1, read as the reverse complement.
GCGGCCGGTCGTCTCGACCGTGAGCGGCGACGTCCTGCACGCGGCGGAGAACCTGTCGGAGCTGCTGCGCGACCAGATCGTGCTGCCGGTCCGCTTCCGCGAAGCCGCCGCCAAGGTGGCCGAGCGCAGCGACCTGGTGGTCGAGGTCGGGCCGGGCCGGGTGCTGACCGGGCTGTTCGAGGAGATCGCGCCGGAGACCCCGGTGCTCGCGATCGACACGGACAACGCGTCGCTGCAGGCGCTGCTGCGGGTCGTCGGCGCGGCGTTCGCGCTGGGCGCCGAGCTTTCGCTGGACGCGCTGTTCGAGGGCCGCGTCGTGCGCGCCCTGCCCGCCGACGGGGTGTTCAACTTCCTGGCCAGCCCGTGCGAGGCGGCGCCGTCGATCGACAGCGAGCTGGCCGCCGAGCTGGCCGCGGAGAAGGCGCAGGCCGCCGAGGCCGACGCCGCGTCCGCCGACAGCGAGTCCGGCTCGACGCTGGACCTGCTGCGCAAGCTCGCCGCCGAGCGCGTCGAGCTGCCGCTGGAAGCCGTCACCGCCGACACCCACCCGCTCGACGACCTGCACCTGTCGTCGATCACGGTCGGGCAGCTGGTCAACGACGTCACCCGGGCGCTGGGCCGTCCCGCGCTGGAAGGCATGCCGAACTTCGCGACGGTGTGCCTCGGTGAGCTCGCCGAGATGATCGACGAGCTGGCGCAGACGGCGAAGCCGACTGACCAGGGCGCCGGCGAGGCACCCGGTGTCGGCCCGTGGGTCCGGCCGTTCGCGGTCGAGTACGTGCCCGCGCCGCGGCCGAAGGCGGACCTCACGCCGGGCGCCGGGCAGGCCGAGTGGCAGGTCTTCGCGACCCCG
>NZ_JAAGNB010001619.1:0-6270 GCF_010550475.1 Amycolatopsis sp. SID8362 | reverse complement strand
CAGTGCACCTGCCGCAGCCCGCGGTCCACGGCCAGCGCGCCGAGCCGCAGCGTGCCGCGGCTCGCGTCCGGACCCGCCCGGCGCAGCGTCGCGCGGACCTGCGCGACCAGCACCACGAAGGAGAACGGCTTGACGAGGTAGCCGTCGGCGCCCAGGTCGAGCCCGTCGGCCTGGTCGATCTCGCCGTCCTTGGCCGAGACGAGCAGCACCGGCGTCGTGACGCCGTCCTTGCGCAGCCGCTCCAGCACGCGGTAGCCGGACAGGCCCGGCAGCATGATGTCGAGCAGGATGACGTCGAAGGAGCCCGTGCTCGCCAGCTGCAGCCCGGTGGGCCCGTCCGCGGCGGTGACCACGTCCATGTCCTCCGCGCGCAGCCCGCGCTGCAGCGCCTTCCGCACGCCCGGTTCGTCGTCGACCACCAGCACCCGAGGTTTCACGAGGTTCATCATGACCGGTTCGCGCAGGTCGTGCGGCGGCTCTCAGCACGATCTCAGCCTGGGAGGGAGAACCTTCAGGGGTATCTCAGCCTCGAGAGGGAAGCGTCGTGGCCAGGGAACCGGGCACACTCGGCCCGGGAACACCACAGGGAGAGACGCATGAAACCGAAGACGAAGGGCATCACCGCCGCGGTCGTCGGCACCGCGCTCGGCGCCGGCGGGCTCGCGTTCGTCGCGATGCCCGCCAGCGCGGACGACAAGCCGGCGCTGCCGCAGGTGAGCGCCGAGGACCTGGTCCAGTCGGTGGTCAAGGCGAAGCCCGGAGCGTTCGACGGCACGCTGAAGGTGAGCAACGACCTGGGCCTGCCCGCGGTGGGGAACGCGCTGCCGGGCGCGTCGGCGCTGAACATCGACTCGGCGCACATCTTCAGCGACGGCGCGGGCAAGAGCCGCCTCGCGGTCACGCAGGGGGCCAGCCAGGAGACCGTGGTCCACGACGGCACGACCGTCTGGGACTACAGCTCCAAGACGAACACCGCGACCAAGGTGACCATCCCGGCCGAGGTGGCGAAGCAGAAGGGCGCGGGCAGCGAGAAGACGGCCGACCCGATCGCCGCGAGCACCGAGCTGCTGGCGAAGGTCCGGGAGAGCAGCACGGTGTCGGTCGACGGCACCGCGACCGTCGCCGACCGCCCCGCGTACGAGCTGGTCCTGACGCCGAAGCCGACCGAGCGGACGCTGCTGCGCGAGATCCGCGTGGCGGTCGACTCGCAGACGCGGATGCCGCTGCGGCTGTCGGTGCTGAGCAACGGCACGTCGACGCCGGCGCTCGAGGTCGCCTTCAGCGAGATCGAGTTCACGCAGCAGCCGGCCGACCTCTTCACCTTCACCCCGCCGAAGGGCGCGAAGGTCGAGGAGAAGACGCCGACGATCGACCAGAAGGACAAGGACCTCGCCGAGCAGGCCAAGCAGGACACCAAGTTCGTCGGCGACGGGTGGGACACCGTCGTCACCGGCAAGGTCCCGGCGGACGCGCTGAACGCGGCACCGAAGGCCCAGGGCGACCGCAAGGGTGCTCCCGCCGACCCGAAGGCGCTGCTCGAGCGGTTCGCCAAGAAGGTCAACGGCACCTGGGGCAGCGGCTACCTGGTGACCACGAAGGTCGGCACCGCGGTGCTGACCGACGACGGCCGGTTCGCCGCCGGCGCGGTGCCGGAGCAGGTCCTGTACGAAGCGCTGGGTCAGAAGTGACCAGCACGGCTGTCCAGTCCGGGGTGGACGTCTCTTCGGAGGCGTCCGCTCCGGCGGTCCCGCTCGCCGCGCGCACCCGGGGGTTGCGCAAGGTGTACGGGAGCACCGTCGCGGTGGACCACGTCGACCTGGACATCCCCCAAGGCGCCGTGGTCGGGATGCTCGGGCCGAACGGTTCGGGCAAGACGACCACCATCCGGATGCTGCTCGGCCTGGTCCGGCCGACCGAGGGCGAGGTCGAGCTGCTCGGCCGCCCGATGCCGGACGCCGCCGCGCACGCGCTGCCGGACGTCGGCGCGCTGGTCGAAGGGCCGGGTTTCCACCCGTTCCTGTCCGGGCGCGACAACCTGCTGCGCTTCGCCGCCGCGGAACCCCGGCTGAGCTCGGCCGGGATCCCGGCCGCCGTCGACGCCGCGCTGGAGCGCGTCGGCCTGACCGCCGCCGCGCGACGCCGGTACAAGGGCTACTCGCTCGGCATGAAGCAACGGCTCGGGCTCGCTTCGGCGCTGCTCGTGCCGCGCAAGATGGTCGTGCTCGACGAGCCGACCAACGGCCTCGATCCTGCGGGTACCAGGGAGATCCGCAGGATCGTCGCCGAGCTGCACGCCGAGGGCGTCACCGTGCTGGTGTCGTCGCACCTGCTGGCCGAGGTCGAAGCGACCTGCACGCACGTCGCCGTGCTGCAGAGCGGGAACGTCGTCGCGCAGGGCGAGCTGGCGGAACTGCTGGAGTCCGGGAACGCGGCCCTGCTGGTCCGCACGCCGGACGCGGAACAGGCGCTGGAAGTGCTGCGGGAGAACCGGATCGGCGCCCGGCTCACCCCGGACGGGGTCCGCGCCGACCTGACGGCGGCGGAAGCCCCGCGGGTGCTGCAGGTCCTGGTGGGCGCGGGGGTCGCGGTCCACGAGGCGACGCGGGCGCGCACCGGTCTGGAAGACCTGTTCGCCCGGCTCACGGAGGGGGCGGAATGACCGCGGTACTCGACGCACCGGCGGCCCGCACGGGCCACGACACGGTGCCACTGCCCCGGCTGCTGGCCGCGGAGCTGCGCTGGATCTTCCGGCGGCCGCGCACGCTGGCCGTGCTCGGGCTGCTGGCCCTGATCCCGGTGGTGATCGGCATCGGCCTGACGCTGGTGAGCGGGCAACCCGACGCCGGCGGCCCGAACCCCGATGGCGCCCTGCTGGCCTCGGCGGTCAACAACGCGTTCGTGCTGCCGATCGCGGCCATCGTGATGTCGCTGGCCCTGCTGCTCCCGCTGGCCTCGGCCATGGCGGGCGCGGACGCGATCGCGGGCGAGACGGCCCACGGCACACTGCGCGGCTGGCTGATCGCACCGGTCGGCCGCGGCCGGCTCCTGGCGGTGAAGGCGTTCGGCGTCGCGACCGTGTCGGTGGTCTCGGTACTCGCGATGTGCTTCACGGGCGTCGTGACGGGCCTGATCATCAACGGCTCGGATTCGCTCTTCACGCTGTCCGGCACGACGCTGTCGCTCGGCGGCGCGCTGGCGCGGATCTTGCTGGTGGCGGGCTGGGTGGTGCTCCAACTGTGGGCGGTCGGCGCGGTCGCGCTGGCGATCTCCAGCTGGACCGAGCACCCGATGCTGGTGGTGGCGTCCGTCCTGGCGGCGGACATCGTGTTCACCATCCTCGGCTTCCTGTCCTCTTTGGACTGGCTGCACCCGTTCCTGCTGACGCAGAACTGGTCGCTGGCACCGGCGGAGGTGCTGCAGGACCCGATGGGCACCCAGATGCTCGGCGAGGGCGCGCTCCGCGCCGCTTGCTACATCGTCATCGGCCTCTCACTGGCCTACGCCCGCCTCTCCACCCGCGACGGCTGACGTCCTCCCGGGCCGAGCCCGTAAACTCGGCCCGGGACGCGTCAGGACTCGTGGAGGGACATGGCTCTCGAACAACCAGCTGGTGGCCGGCTCGCGGAGCTCCTCGACTGGCGCACAGCGCCGGAACCAGGGCTGACCTGGGAGCACGTCGAGGACCGGCTGGCTACCCCGATTCCCGCCGGTATCAGGGAGTTGTCCCGCCACTTCCCGACGGGTTCGTTCGGCGGCTTGATCCACTTCTACAACCCGGTCCAGAGCGAACGATCGCTCGACATGTTCCTCGGCACCGCCAAGAGCAAGAGCGAGACCTTCAGGCACGCACGGCAGATCGACCGCTCGTACTTCCCCCACAACTTCCACCCCGAGGAGGGCGGTCTCGTCGCCTGGGGGCACGGCGACCAGCACACCTACTTCTGGAGTACGCGGCCTGGCCCCGAGAGCGTCCTGTACTGCGACAACCACGGCGAAGGCTGGGGGCACCACCCGGGCAGCGTCCCGGAATTCCTGCACGCCCTGTTCATGGACGAACTGGAGACCGAGGTCCTTTACGACCAGTGGTCCGACGACCGGTTCTACTCCGAGTTCCCGGGCTACACCGCTTAGCCGACCAGCGCGACGCCGTCCGGGTCGAACCGCAGCTTCACCGCGTCCCCGGCGCGCAGGTCCGACGCGGCCGGGGCCACGGCGTCCACTGTGGACCCGTCCAGGCGGACCACCAGGCGCACGTGTTCCCGCCGGTGCACCGCCGCGACGACCTCGCCCGCCACACCTTCGGCCGCCACCTTCAGTGCGTGCGGGCGCAACCCCAGCCGCACCGGGCCATCGCCGACGTCCGGCAGCCCGACGTCGCCCAGCGGCGTGCGCACCGAGCCGCCCGCCGCGACGCCGTCCACGAACGTCGTCACGCCGAGGAAGCGGGCCACGTCGTCGTCGGCCGGGTTGCGCCACACGCGCCGGACCGCGCCCTCCTGACGGACCTCGCCCGCGTCGAGCACCGCCACCCGGTCGGCGAGCGTGAAGGCCTCCTCCTGGTCGTGCGTCACCAAGAGCGCCGTGATCTTGCTGCGCCGCAACAGGTCCGCGAGGTCTATAGCCAGCTGCTCGCGCAACCCGGCGTCCAATCCGGACAGCGGCTCGTCCAGCAGCAGCAGCCGCGGCTTCGGCGCGAGCGCCCGAGCCAACGCGACCCGCTGGGCCTGACCGCCGGACAGCTCCGTGACCCGCCGTCGTTCGAAGCCCGAGAGGCCCACCAGCTCCAGCAGCTCGGCGACCCGCGGCGCCCACTGCGCGCGGGGAACGCCGTGCATCCGCAGGCCGAACGCGATGTTCGCGGCGACGTCGCGGTGCCCGAAGAGCTGGCCGTCCTGGAAGACCAGCCCGAACCCGCGCCGGTGCACCGGCACCGCGCCGAGGTCCTCGCCGTCCCAGCTCACCGAGCCGCGAGCGCCCGGCTCGAGCCCGGTGATCGCGCGCAGCAGCGTCGACTTCCCCGACCCCGACGGGCCGAGCAGCGCCAGCACCTCGCCGTCGGCGATGTCCAGCCGGGCGTCGCGCACCGCGGCGAACGATCCGTAGTGGACGGTCAGGTCCCGCACCGACAGCGCCATCAGAACTCCCCCACCCGGCCGCGTCCGAGCCGGTCGATCAGCGCGACCGCCAGCACCGTCACGAGCATCAGCAGCGCGCACGCGGCGTACGCCATCTGGTTGTTCAGCTCCCCGGGCCGTCCCATCAGCGACGCGATCGCGACCGGCAGCGTCGGCGCCGTCGGGCGGGCCAGGAAGCTGGTCGCGCCGAACTCGCCGAGCGCCACGACGAACCCGAACCCGGCGGCGGCCACCAGCGGCCGCAGCGCCAGCGGCAGGTCGATCTCGCGCCACACCCGCAGCGGGCTCGCGCCGAGCGTCGACGCGGCCTGCCGCAGCCGGACGTCGACCGAGCGCAGCACCGGCAGCACCATCCGCACGATCAGCGGCGTGATCACCAGCGCCTGGGCCAGCGGGACGAGGTAGGGCGACGTCCGCAGGTCGCCGGGCAGCGCGTCGAGGGTGACCAGGTAGCCGAAGCCGACGGTCACCGCGGACACGCCCAGCGGCAGCATCAGGACGGCGTCCATCGTCTCGCCGAGGCCGCGCGCGGACTTCGCGGGTGAGCGCCGCAGCGCCACCAGCACCACGGACGCGAGCACGCCGACCACCGTCGCGAGCAGCGTCGCGTCGATCGCGACCTTCAGCGAGTTCACCGCGGCGTCCCAGCCGGACACCTGCAGCGCGCCCTTTTCGCCGGTGCCGCTCAGCGCGCGGTAACCCGCGACACTCCAGCCGTCCTCAGTGGACACCGACTCGGCGAGCAGCGCGACGATCGGCGTCAGCAGCAGCGCCAGGACGACCCCCGCCGCCCCGACTCCCCACCACTCGCCGCCCCGCGGCCGCCGCGCTCCGCCGGAACCGGTCCTGGCCCCTTCCTTGCTCCGCCGGGCCAGCCCGCCGAGCACCAGGGCGGCGACCACGGCCGCGAACTGGATCAGCGACAGCGCCGCGGCGCCCGAGAGGTCCAGGAGGTCGACGGTCCGCAGGTAGATCTCGGTTTCCAGCGTCCGGTAGCGGGCACCGCCGAGGATCAGGACGACCCCGAAACTGGTGGCGCAGAACAGGAACACCACGGCCGCGGCGGACGCGACGGCCGGCGCCAGCGCGGGCAGCGTCACCGAGCGGAAGGCCCGCCACGGGGACGCGCCGAGCG
>NZ_JAAGNB010001571.1:0-10806 GCF_010550475.1 Amycolatopsis sp. SID8362 | reverse complement strand
CCGCCACCGCGGCGGCCGCGCGGTGGCGGTCCGAAGTGGACGAAATCGCGCCCGGCCGGTTCGCGGTGCTGGTGCGCGCCGTGGTGGTCGGGGCGCGTGCGGCGGCCACGGGGACCTTTCGTGCGCGGGTCCGCGACGCCCACGGCGGCTGGATCCTGCTGCACGCCGGCCGGCTGGTGGCCGGGGATGACGACGGCGAAACGGTGGTGACCGTCGGCCGCGCGTCCGGTGCCGAACTGCTGAGCGTGCTGTTCGCGGCCTACGGGCTGACCGCCCGGGAACGGGACGTGTGCCGCGAGGTGCTCGCCGGTTTGTCCACAGTGGACATCGCGGAGCGGCTGGCCATCTCGGCGCACACGGTGCAGGACCACCTGAAGTCGGTGTTCGGCAAGACCGGCGTCCGCAGCCGCGGGGAACTGACCGCGAAGTTGTTGTCGTGACGTGTCCGGGAATTGTCCTCCGACGATTCCCGGAACCGCGGGACCAGGGTGTAAATACCGTCCCCGGAATCGGCGAGCGCATGCTACGGTCTGCAAATTGCAGGTGGGCCGGAAATGCGCGGGTTTGCGCCGGAGGGAGCAGCATGTCCGACGACACCACGCGGTACCTGTGCGCGGCGTCCTACCTCGACCCCGGTTTCGGCACCCGGGCGATCAAGGAATTCCTCGTCGAGCCCACCCGGCCGGTCCCGGCGTCGCCGGGCATCGACACGGGCCGCGTGCTCACCGAGGCGGTGCGGGCGCGGGCGCGCCGGAAGAACTACGACGCGATCCTGGTGCTGCTGATGGCCGTCGTCGTCTCGCTGTCGTGGGACAACGTGCTGCTGTACGCCTGGATCGTGGTCTCGGTCCTGCTCGTGGCGGCGCGGGCGGGCAAGACGGCCTACGCGACGCAGCGCACCTTCAACCCGAAGACGCTCGTCGTGATCGGCTTTTCCGTCGTGGCGGTCTGGCTGCTGGTGACCTACTCGGATGTGCTCTTCGACGACGACCGCAGCCGGTACGCCGCGCGGTACGAGGACTACTACGACGAATCCTCGGGCGGCGACACGGCCCGGCTCGTCGTCGGCATCGTGCTCGCCGTGGTGGTGCTCGTGGTGGTGACGATCGAGCGGTGGTCGCTGTGGAACCTGCTGACGAGCCGCTTCCGGCGCCTCGCCCCGCCGTCGCCCGACACCGGCAGCCTCACCGGCGCGTTCACCGAAGACTTCCGCGAACAGCTCGCCCGGTTCCGGCGGGACGACGAATTCGCGGGTAGCCCCGGCGCGCCACTGGTGGTGTACCGCGGCTACAACCCCTTCGTGGGCGCGGGGTTCCGGCGCGCGGCCTGGTCCATGGCGATCCCGCTGGAGCGCGTCGAAGACGTCCCGGAATCCCGGCCGGAGCTCACCACCGAAGCGCTGTACGAAGGGATCCGCGCGGCGATCGGGAACCTGCGCAACTCCAGCGCGCTGTCCCCGGACCGCCGGCTGGCCGGGCTGACCGTGACCGAGGCGGTGTTCACCCCGGCCGCCGAGCTCATCGACCACCTGGCGGAGCCGGAAGCCGCGGCCTACCTGCCCGACATCGAGCACCCGCCGCACACGCGGCTGACCGAGGGACACGTCGGGCAGCTCCGGACCGAGCCGAAGGAATGGGCGCGCTACTACCTCTGCTTCCAGGTCGAAACCTGGGACCGGGAGCTCGTGCTGACGACGTTCCTGCACGTCGCGGTGGACGACACGACGCTGTACGTCGAGTGGACGCCGTTCATGCTGCCGCCGGTCAAGGCGGAGTACCGCGCGGTGGACAAGATGCGGCCGGACTCGCTGCGCCCGTTCGGGCAGGGCCTGCTGGCGTGGCTGGAGATGCCGGCGAGCCTGCCGGTCCGGATCGCGAACCTCGCGTCGTGGATCCGCCGGCCCGGCCGCGAGCCCGGCGTCCTCGACCCGGACCGCTACGGCACCGCGAAAACACTGCGGGAACTGGGATCGGTCAACCTGTTCACGGACTACTTCCAGCTCGTCGACATCGAACGCTACGAAAAGATCATCGAAAGCCGCCTCCTGCCGGCGATCGGCAAGCTCCTCGGCGACGCCGGGTTCTCGACGGCCAAGTTCGACGAGCAGGCGGCGGTCGTGATCAACAACGACATCACCATCGAGGGCGACAACCGCGCCCCGATAACCCAGACCGGGGTGCGCGGCGACCGGCGCCGCCGCCCGCCCGGCAAGCCCGAGGACGCGACCAGGACGGAGGCCTGATGGGACACCGGATTTCGAACAAGGTCAGCATCGGCGGCGACAACTCGGGCGACATCACCCAGACGGGCATCGACGGCGGCGGGGGAGAGGCCGCGGTCTCGGCCCTGCTGGACCTGGTCGAGCGCCTGACGGCCGAGGTGCGCGGCAAGGAACTGGCGAAGCAGGAGGTGCTGGAGGACACGCTGACCGACCTGACGGCCGACCTCCGCGCCGGCGACGCCGAGCCCGCCGTGGTGCGCAGCCGGTGGGAGAAGGTGAAGGGCCTGCTGGGCGGGCTGGCGCAGTTCTCGGAGCTGGTCGCGAAGATTTCGGACCAGGTCCAGAAGATCTTCACCTGAGTCCTCTTCGGACGGCGCGGCGATGTCATGAACGGGTCGTTCATGTCGTCTGGCGTCAGGGTCCCGGCAAAGTCGGTCGCCGGTGCCGTGAATGACTCATTCATCTCCTCAGACGATGCTGTTGGCGACTTCGGGGTTCGCGCCGACCGGAGTGGCCACCATGCCGACTGGAGCGGCCAACACAACGACTGGAGCGGCCAACACGTCCGGGTCTGCGGTGTGTTGGCCACTCCGGTCGCCGAAGTGGCCGTTCCGACACCGGTAGCACGGCCGCTCAAGCGACTTTGCCGCAACCCTGTCGTCTGGCGAGGTGAACGAGTCGTTCATGACATCACCCGGCGAGACTCACCCCTGCAGGAACTTGTGCAGCAGGGCCGTGACTTCGTCCGGGCGTTCCATCGACGGCAGGTGACCCGTGTCGGCCAGCTCGACCAGCTCGGCGGCCGGCAAGGACTCCGCCAGGTGCTCGGAAAGCTCGATCAGGCCGGGCGCGTCGGCCGTCCCGATCACCACCAGTGCCGGGGTCGTGATCTCCGCCAGCCGGTGCCGGGTGTCCGGGATCCGCTCCGTCCACTGTGGAGCCGTCCAGTCGTGCCGGTACACCTGCTCGCACATTTCCCGCACCAGCGCCACCATCCCGGCCGGCAGCACGGACACGTCCCGGGACGGGCCGGCGACCATGTAGCGGATGTTGGCGTCCGCCATCGCCCGGACGTCCGCCGGGTCGACGTCGCCTTCGCGGGCGCGGTAGCGGGCGAGCCGCTCGAGCGGCATGATCTCGGCCGTGAGGCGGGCGATGTCGGCCTGCATGTGGTCCGGCCACTCGTGCCCGGTGAGGCCGGAGCCGAGCAGGGCGATCCGGGTGATCCGCTCCGGTGCGGCGAGGGCGGCGTCCAGCGCGCACGCCCCGCCCATGGACGCCCCGACCAGCGCGGCCTGCTCGATCCCCCGGGCATCGAGCACGGCCAGCAGGTCTTCGTAGTGGGCGAACTCGCCGGGGCCGTCGGCGGTTTCGCCGAAGCCGCGGCGGTCGTAGCGGATCACCCGGTGCGTGGCGGCGAGCGCGGCGAACTGGGCGTCCCACATGCGGCGATCGCCGATCGCCGTGTGCAGCAGCACGACCGCGGGCCCCTCTCCCGCTTCGTCGTAACCGAACGCCGTCCCGCCCACCTCGATGACCGCCATGGAACCCAAGCTAGCGACACGACCACGTCACACACCGCACGTTTCGCTGAGGGCGAGCGGTTAGGGTGCGGTTCATGACCGACGGATTCCAGCTGACGCGCGACGGCGAGGTCGCGCGGCTGACCTTCACCCGGCCGGAGAAGATGAACGCCATCACCTACGGCATGTGGTCGGCGATCCCGGACGTGGTGGCCGAGGTGGAGGCCGACCCGGCGCTGAAGGTGCTGGTGATCGCGGGCGCGGGCAAGCACTTCTCGGCGGGCGCCGACATCAGCGAGTTCGGCGAGCTGCGCACGACGGCGGAGGGCGCGGCGAGCTACGACAAGGCGGTCGAGGGCGCGGTGGCGGCGCTGACCTCGATGCGCAAGCCGTCGGTCGCGATGATCCAGGGCAACTGCATCGGCGGCGGCTGCCAGGTTTCGGTCGCCTGCGACTTCCGCTTCGCCGCGGAAGGTTCGCGGTTCGGCATCACGCCGGCGAAGCTCGGCATCGTCTACCACTTCGACTCGACGCGCCAGCTGGTCTCCCTGATCGGGCCCGCGCACGCCAAGTACTTCCTGCTTTCGGGTGAGCTGATCAGCGCGGGCCGGGCCCGCGAGATCGGCCTGCTCAACGACGTCTTCCCGGCGGAATCGCTGGAGTCCTCGACGGCGGAGTTCCTCGAGACGCTGTGTTCGCGGTCCCAGGCCTCGATCCGCGGGATGAACCGCATCATCGAGAAGATCGTCGCCGGCCAGGAGACCTCGGACGCGGAGGTCGAGGAGATCCGCTCCGAAGCCCTGCACGGCGAGGACTACGCGGAGGGCGTCGCCGCGTTCCTCGAGCGCCGCCCGCCGCGCTTCACCTTCCGCTGATTTCCCCGCACCGAGCGGGAATCAGGCGTCCAGGTACTCGCGGAAGTGCTCGGCGACGACGTCGGTCACGCCCGCCGGATCGAGCCTGCCGTCGATTTCGATGACCCGGATGCCGCGGGCCCGCGCCGAGCGGACCGCCTGCGCGGCCAGCATCCGGTCGCGCGTCAGCCGGCTTCGCTGCTCCGGGATCGTGGGCTCGTCCGGCCGGTGGCGCAGCTGGTGCTGGCGGAACAGCTCGGTCGGCACGAGCACCACCATCCGGCGCGGGGAATCCACCAGCGGGGCCACCAGTTCCGGGTACAGGCCCCCGCCTTCGGCGACGATCGGACGCGGGGACTCCCACGCGCGCAGCTCGTCGAGCGCCCGCTGGAACCGCTGCTCGAACTCCGCCAGCACCGCGGTCAGCTGTTCGCCTGCCGGGGCGTCGCCGCCGGGCGCGGTTCCGGGGTGCGCGCGGTCGTCGTGGTGGTAGGTCGTCAGCCCGTGGCGATCGGCCAGCAGGCGCGCGACCGTGGACTTCCCGGTCCACGGGGCGCCGCCGATCCACAGCGCCTTGCGCAGGGTCCCGAACGGATCCGAGGTCATCGTTCGACTATTGCGGCACCGGCGGGCCGTGACCAGTGTTCCGGCGCCGGTTGAGCCGTTCAGCGCAGGGCCGGTCACCGCCCGTCGTCGTCGACGACGAGCACGGTCGAGCCGTCGGCGAAATCGGGTGGCCCGCCCAGCTTGAAGTGGAACCGCGAGCCCGGCCGGACCGCGGCGATCACCTGCGTGTCGGCGGTGTCGAGGACGATGATCGAGTGTTCGGCGGTGATCGGTTCCGCCCGCAGCACCTCCGGCACGACCGGGATCGGCAGCGTGCCGCTGACCGAGCCGCTGCCGTCGTCCTCGTCGTCGGAAACCGGTTCGAACGGCGGTGGCGGGACGAGCTGCGGGCGCCGCCGCCACCAGAGCCCGGCGAGCAGGCCGGTCAGCAGGCCGCCGGAGCCGCTGACGGCCGAGGCCAGCCCCACGCCGACCCCGGACGGCGCTTCGGCCACCACGGGGGCGGGCGCCGGGGGAGGAGCGGCCGGCAGCGGGCCGAACCGCACGGCGGGGTCCTGGGCGTCGTCGGGCAGCTGGAGCACCTGGCCGGGCTCGATCAGCGTGGCGTCGGCGAACGGCGTGCCGTCGGGCCGGGGTCTGCCCTGGTTGAGCCGGAAGATCTCCGGGAAGCGGTTCCCGTCGCCGAGCGCGCGTTCGGCGATCTTGAACAACGTGATGTCGTCCGGGTTGTCGGCGTGCGGCACGATGAAGTACTTGACCGACGGCGGGGGCGGCTCGGTCTGCGCGAGCGCCGGACCCCCGGCGAGCACGGCGAAGAGGACACCGGCGGCGCCGGCTTGCCCGGCCCGCCCGAGGACGCGGCGCACCGCGGAAGCCCGGTTTTCGGCCATGGTCGGCACCTCTCCCCGGCGACCCCGGCGGGTTCCGGTGTTGCCCCCTACACGGGGCCGGGGCGCACGCGGTTCAGATCTCGTCCCAGGGAACGGTTTCGTAGGCCTTCGCGAGCAACGCCACCGCGCGGTCCGCGGGCGGCAGGACCAGGTCGTCCACGGCGGCGACCGGACGGCCCGGGGTCTCGGAGTTCGTCACGAACACCGCGTCGAAATCGCGGAGATCGGCGGGCCGGACTTCGCGCGTCTCCTGCGGGACGCCGAGCCGTCGCAAGGCTTCCTTCTGCAGCAGCATGGTGATGCCCGGCAGCATCGCGGCTTCCGGCCACACGACCGTGTCGCCGGCCAGGAATCCGGTGTTCCAGATCGACGCTTCGCTGATCCGCCCGGCGTGGTCGACGAACAGCGCGTCGTCGAACCCGGCCAGCGCGGCCTGGCGGGAGTGGTGGATCAGCCCGAACGTGCCCAGGTGCTTCACCTGCGGCAGATCGCGCTCGTAGCGGACCGTCCGCAGGCGCAGCGGCGCGGGGTCGGGCGGGTGCGGCGGGAGCGTCCGGACCAGGATCTCCGGCTTCATCGGCTCGTCGAGCGAGCGCGTGAGGACCAGGACCCGCACCGAAAGGGCAGGTTCGCCCGCGATCGCCTGCCGGACGTAGGCGCGCACCAGGTCGACGTCGAGGTCGGTGCCGAACAGCAGCCGGGTGCTCGTCGCGAGCCGTTCGAGGTGCAGCGCGAGCCCGCGGACCCGCCCGTCCCGGACCTGCATCGCGGTGAAGTGGCCGTAGGAGACCATTCCCGCGATCGCGGCGTCCGGGCCGAGCGGATCCCCGTTCAGCTCGTAGCGGGGCGGCACTACTGGACGGTGACGCCCGTGAACTTGACCTGCTTGGTCGGCGCCCCGGTGCCGTCCTGCGGGTTCGGGTTCGCGATGCCCGCCTTGGCGACCGCGTCGAGCACCTTCAGGCCCTCGTCGCTGATGCTGCCGAACACCGAGTAGTCCGCCGGGAGGCCTTCGGCGTTGCCGTAGACCATGAAGAACTGGCTGCCGCCGGAGTTCGGGGCGGACGTCTTCGCCATGGCGAGGATGCCGCGGCCGTACTTGATCTCCGGGAACGCCTCGTCCGGCATCGTGTAGCCGGGGCCGCCCTGGCCGTCGGTCTGCGGGTCACCGGTGGCCGACGGGTCACCGCACTGCAGCATCTGCAGGCCTTCGGTGCCGAGCCGGTGGCACATGGTGTCGTTGTAGAAGTTCTGCTTCGCGAGGCTGATGAAGCTCTGCACGGCGCAGGGCGCGAGCGACCGGTCGAGCGTCAGCGGGATGTCGCCCGCGGTGCTCTTCAGCGTCACGTTCACCGTTCCGGTCGACGGGACGTTCTTGCCGTCCGGGGTGTTCACCTTCTTCGGCGCCTTGCTGCCCGTCGTGTCGGCCTTGAAGTCGCACGTCGTCGGGTTCGGCAGCGCCTTGGCCCGCTTCGGCAGCGCGGTGCGCTGCGTCGGGATCTGGACTTCGGTCGGCGGCGGAGTGGCCGACGACGACGACGCGGCCGCGTCGGTGCTGTCCCCGCCGTTGGCGCTGACGATCCACACCACCACGCCCGCGACGACGAGGACCGCCACGCCGACGACACCGGCGCCGATCCTCCGGCGTCGCTTCTGCTGCTCCAATCGGCGCTCGAGCTGCCTCTCGAGCTTGCGCTTCGCAGCTTCGCGGCGCTGCTGGTTGGTCGCCACCCCGTACCCTCCAGGTTTCCGCTCGTGTCACACGTCTGAGGTAGCGGCAGTGTATGGGCACAGCCTGTGAGGACCATGTACAGGGCCCGCTAGTCTCAACCCGATCGTGATCGGCGCCATCCGGCGCGGATGTCCGGGAGGCGTTCGGTGCTCGTCGTCGGGTTCGGCAGCGGCCCGCTGCAGGCCAACTGCTACCTGCTGGCGGAGGCCGCCGGCGGGCCGTGCGTGGTCGTGGATCCGGGGCAGGAGGTGGCCGGTCCGCTGGCCGCCGCGCTGGCCGAACACCGGCTGGTCCCGGCGGCGCTGGTGGCCACCCACGGGCACCCCGACCACGTCGCTTCGGCCGCTTCGCTGTCGGCCGAGCACGGCGTCCCGCTGCACCTGCACCCGGCCGACGCCCCGCTCCACGACGGCGCCAGCGTCCCGCTGGAGACCGGGACCTTCGCCGGGCTGGACATCGACGTCCGGCCCTCGCCCGGGCACACCCCGGGCTCGGTGGTGCTCGTCCTGGAGACGGCGGAAGGCGGCAGGCTCGCGCTGACCGGCGACACGCTGTTCGCCGGCTCGGTGGGCCGCGGCGACGTGGCGGACGCGGTGCGGGAGCTGCTGGCGGGCCTGCCGGACGACACGGTGGTGCTGCCGGGCCACGGCCCGGCGACGACGATCGGCCGGGAACGCGCGGGCAACCCGTTCCTCGCCGGGACGGGGGCGTGAGCATGACCGGGGAGCCGACCGAGCGGGTCGCGCTGTTCGAAGAAGACCCGCGCGGCCGCCGCCGTCGCGGGATCTCGGGCCTGATCGGCGTGGTCATCGTGGCCGCGGCGTTCGGCGGGGTCGCCGGGCTGATCGGCGGCACGGTGACCGGGCTGGTCGTCGCGCTCGTGATCGCGCTGCCCCTGCTGTACGTGATGGCGGTCAGCATCCGGCGCCGCGTCTGGCTGGAGGGCTCGACGCTGCTCGTGCGCACCTGGGGCCTGCGCCGCGTCGACCTGGTCACCGCGACCCGGCTCGACCTCGTCGTCGGCGACGTCCGGGGCAGCCGCACGGTCAGCCTGCTGGTCAACGCCGGGCAGCGCGGCAAGGTCGCGAAGGTCGACCTCGCGGTGTTCTCCGGGACCGGCGGGCGCGAGCTGGGCATCCTGCAGCTGCGGAAGCTGGCGAACGCGCTGATGAACAACACCGAGGCGAACGGCCTCGTCTTCGGGGAGCTGCTGGTCGCCGAGCTGAAGGCGGAGGCGCGCGGCTCCGGCGTGGCGGAGCGCCCGCTCTACCGGCTGGCGTCGGTGGCGCCATCGGGCAAGTACGTGCAGCGCTTCACGATGGAAGCGGTCAGCCGGTTCGTGGCGACTCTCGGCTGACGTCATCCTCGCGCAGCTGCTCGAGCTGGTAGACCAGCTCCGGCACCTCCTGCGCGATGTACGCCGCCAGGCGCTCGACGTGGTGCAGCGTGGCCCGGACGTCCTCCAGGGCGGCCGCGATGCGCGGGAGCGACTCCACGGCCTGGACGGTGGCGGTGACCACCCGCAGCGTGCCGCGGACCAGGAACCGTGGGCCGGCGAGCAGGAGCATGCCGCCTTCCTACCGCGTTCTCGCTGGTCCGGCACGCCCGGGGTGCTCCGGTGTTATGGGTGGGACGGAACGGCCTTCGTGGTGCTGCTGAGGTACGTCGACGGCTCGCGGGAGGCGATCAGCGCGGCCAGGACCGTCGTCACCGGGACGGCCGCGACGATGCCGACGCTGCCGGCGAGCGTGCGGATGATCTCCTGCGCGATCTCCTCGCTGCCGAGCAGCGCGCCCAGGCCGACCCCGGAGATCGACGAGTACAGCAGCACCGGCAGCGCGGCCCCGGCGTAGGCCATGACGAGCGTGTTGACCGCGGACCCGACGTGGTCGCGGCCGATCCGCAGGCCGGAGCGGTAGAGCTCCTGCCAGGTCAGGTCCGGGTTGGCGCGCCGCAGCTCCCAGACGGCGCTGGTCTGGGTGACGGTGACGTCGTCGAGCACGCCGAGCGCGCCGATCACGACCCCGGCGAGCAGCAGCCCGCGCGCGTCGATGCCGTGGCCGAGCGAGCCGATGAGCGTCGACGTGCTGTCGTCGAGGCCGGTGAGCGAGGCCGCGGCGGAGAAGATCGCGGAGAGGACCCCGATGAGCGCGAGGCTGACGAGCGTTCCGAGCACGGCGGCGGACGTTCTCGCCGACAGCCCGTGGGTCAGGTAGAGCGCGATGAACATGATCGCGCCCGCCCCGGCGATCGCCACGACCAGCGGGTTCTCGCCGGCGAGGATGGCCGGGAGGATGAACAGCGCGATGACGACGAACGACAACCCGAGCGCGACCAGCGCGGCGACCCCCTGCCAGCGGCCGAGCACGAGCACCGCGACGGCGAACAGCGCGGCCAGCACCAGCAGCGGCGTCCCGCGCTGGAAGTCGACCAGCTGGAAACTGGCGGGATCGGTGGCGTTCCCGCCGTTGTAGGCGAGCACGACGGCGTCCCCGGCGGTGAACCGCGGGGTGCTGGGCTCGATCGGGACGGTCAGCTTGAGCTGCTTCCCGTTCGCCGGCCCGTCGGTCATGGTGAGGTCGACGGTCAGGCACGGCTTCGCGTTCGGGTCGGTCTGGTCGCCGACCTGCACCTGACCCTGCGCGAGGCAGGGGCCGGTGTTGGTGGTGGTGATGTTCGCGTGCACGGGCGTGCCCTGCGGGACGACGCTCGTCGGCGACGCCTTGCCCCAGGGGTAGAGCACGATCATGCCTACGACGGTGGCCAGGGCGAGGGGGGCGAGCAGCCAGATCAGGAGGAGCTTGACCCGGCGGGACGCGGGGGCGGCGGGGCCGTGACCGTGCCCATGGCCGTGCCCGTGGCCGGTTTCGGGGGCTTGGACCGGAGGGTGGGTGCCGTCTTCGGCGGTGCGTTGCGGGCCGGTGTCGCCTCGGCGGGCGGTGCGCTGGGGGCCGGTGTCGCCCCGGCGGGGTCGGCGCGCCGTGGGGTCGGCTTGGTCGCTGGTGGTCGCGGTGCGCTG
>NZ_JAAGNB010001526.1:0-12709 GCF_010550475.1 Amycolatopsis sp. SID8362 | reverse complement strand
GCCAGCGCGCCCGCGAGCGTCGTCGTGGTGTCGCCTTGGACGACCAGCGCGGCGGGGGCGTGCCGGCGCAGCACGTCGTCGAGCGCGGGGAGCAGGCCGGCCACGAGTTCTGCCTGCCCGCCGGTGACCCGCGGCGGCACGTCCAGCCACGCGTCGACGGCCAGCCCGAACGGTTCGAGCGCCTGCTCGACCATGCCCGGGTGCTGGCCGCTGTGGACCAGGACCGGCCGCAGCGCCGGGTGTGCGTCCAGCGCCAGCGCCAGTGGCGCGAGCTTGAGCGCTTCGGGCCGCGTTCCGGCCAGCAACATCACGTCCACCCCGCGGTGCCCCTTATCCACATCGACCATTTTTCCTGAAAATTTTCCACCGCGGGGCCGCCGGCGTGCGAGGGGCACACGCCGACGGCCCGTCTGTCACTCCCGCGCCTGGGAGAGACGGCGGTTGCGGCGGTGGACGGCGATCAGCGCGGCGGTCCCGAGCAGGACCAGGAGCACGCCGACGGCCAGCCACCACCCGATGTCGGCACCGGTGGCGGCGAGGGTGCCCACCCCGCCACCGGCCACGCCGACCCCGGCGCCCGGCATCTTGTACATGCGGACCTCGCTCAGGCCTGCGTCGCGCGACGGCGGAAGATGCGCGTCCCGACCGGCACCGCGATGGCGCCGAGCAGGCCGAGCCCGATCCACAGGCCCGCGCCGGACGCCAGCGGCATCGGCGGCGCGGCCGGGCCGCAGGTCGCCGACGACACGATGACGTCGCCCGAGCCGAGCGAGCCGACCACCCCGCCGAGCAGCTTCACGTGGATGGCGTTGACCGTGAGGCTGCCGTCCTTGTTCGCGATCTGCTCGTTGAGGATGACCGTCGCGATGTTGATCCCGGCCAGCGCGACCTTGATCTGGGTGTTCGGCGCCGGGGTCGCGTCGACGGCGCCCGCGCTGCCGAGGTTGGCGCCGACCAGTGTGGTGCTGCCCTTGACGCCTTCCTGGGTCGCCGTGCAGACCGCTTCGACGGCCTTGGCGCCGACGTTGGGCCCGAGGGCCTTGAGCAGCGGCAGCCCGACGTCGGCGGTGCTCGCCTTGGCGGTCACCGCGCCGGAGTTGTCGTCGCGCTTGGCCTCGGTGTTGATCACACCGGTGGTCAGGATCCCGGGCAGGTTCACCGTCGCCAAGCTGTTGCTCGTCGGGCCCGCGGTGTTCGCGGCCGCGAGCGGCCCCGCCTTCACCGCGGGCTGCCCGAGCAGCGTCACGTCGACGTTCACGCCGTACGCGGACCCGTCACCGGGAGCGGCCGACGCGGGGGCCGCGCCGGCGAGCACGACGCTCGCCACGACCGCGGCGAGCAGGCCACCGCGGCGCACGAGGGAGCTCTTCATCAACTGTCCTCCGAATTCACTGGATTTTTCCGGGGGTTTCGCGTGACGGCGGCGCGGATCGAACCGGCTTGCCTCGAGTCGGCACGCGAATCGACTATCGCGAAGCGAGGCCCGAATAGCACACAAAATTTCCCGAATCACCGGATCGGGTAAGAGATCGTGAAGTTTCCGCAGGTCGTTTTGGCATCACTCGGATGGCCTAGCAAGTTCGCGGGGGAAACTGCCGAATGGGCGCCTAAACCACACCTCCGGGTGGAAGCGGGGGCCGGTCGTGTCTTACGCTCGCCCCGGGGTCCGCAGCTTGATCCGAAAACCGACACCGAGAGGAACGTCGTGGCCGTAGCGAGCGCTCCGAACGCAGGTATGGCACGGTTTCCGCTGGTCATCGCGCTGAGCGCGCTGGCGGCCGCGGGTGCCGTGGTGGTGCTGGCCGAGCGGTTCTACCGCGAGCTGGAAGTGCGGCTCGCGGGTGCGATCCTCGACGTCATCACTACATCGGGTGTTTATGTGGCCCCGGATCGGGAGTCTGTTTACTTTGGGTTGACGAGCACTGCTCCGTTCGGGTTGAGAATGACGCCGGAATGTTCTTCGGCGTTCCTTTTGCTGCCACTGATCGTGGTGACCATGATCATGTTGTACTTCCGGCCCGCGAATGCGAAGCGGCTCTTCTTTTCGCTGGGAATTTCCGCACTCGTCGTCGTGCTGGTGAACCAGTTGCGCATTCTCACCATCGTCGGGCTGGTGCACGCCTACGGCACCGACGAGGGCTACTACTGGGGCCACACGCTGCTCGGCTCGATGGTCAGCGTGTTCGGCGGCGCCGTCTCGCTCGTCCTGTTCGTCTGGCTGGCCACCCGGAAGAAGAAGGCATGAGCGTCAAGGTCCTGCTGGCGATCACGCAGGCGTTCGCGCTCACGATGAGCGTGGCGTTCCTGGTCTACGTCGTCCTGATCGTGGTGCCGTACCTGCGCCGCAAGCCCGCGCCGGTCGGTGACCCGGCCGACTTCACGTGGCACTTCTTCGTCCCGTGCCGCGACGAGCAGGTGGTCATCCGCGACACGATCCGCTACCTGCGCACGACGTTCCGCAGGGCGCACGTCTGGGTCGTCGACGACGACTCCGAGGACCGCACTGCCCGCGTCGTCCGGATGCTGTGGCGCCGCCACGGCGGCTACGACCCGTACCTGCACCTGGTGCCGCGCACGCGGCCCGAGGCCCGGACCGGCAAGGGCGACGCCCTCAACGCCGCCTACCGCGCGCTGAACGACTGGATGGGCCCGGGCGCCTCGCGCGACGACGTCGTCGTGGTGGTGGTCGACGCCGACGGCCGCCCGGCGCCGAACTGCCTGGAGGTCTGCGCGGCGGACCACCTCTTCGGCGATCCGGCGGTCGGCGCGGTCCAGCTCGACGTGTGGATGAGCAACGTCGGGACGCCGCCGCCGTCGCGCAACCCGGTCGGGCGCTGGTTCGGCCTGAAGCTGGCGCAGCTGCAGGACCTGGAGTTCCGGACGGCGATCGCGGCGATCCAGACGTCCCGCGGCTTCACCGGCACGATCTCCATGGGCGGCAACGGCCAGTTCACCCGGCTCACCGCGCTCGACTCCATCGCGGGCCCCGGCGAACAGCCGTGGCGCGGCTCGCTGCTGGAGGACTTCGAACTCGGCGTCCACCTGCTCACGGCCGGCTGGCGCACCGGGTTCACGCCGGATTCCCATGTGGCGCAAGAAGGTCTGTACAGCCTGCGACGCTTCCTCGTGCAGCGCACCAGGTGGGGGCAGGGCACCATGCAGTGCGCGCGGTACCTGCGCCGGATCTGGGATTCGCCGCACGTCAGCACGCTCGGCGCGGCGGAGATGATGTACTACCTCGCCCAGCCGTGGCTGCAGCTGCTCGGCTCGCTGCTCTACCCGATCCCGTTCATCCTGCTGGTGGTGAGCACCGCGGGCGACCCGGCGCAGATGTGGACGTGGTTCACCGGCGGCGCCTGGATCCTGTTCGCCATCTACGGCTCGTTCGGGCTGCTGCCGTTCCTCGTCTGGGGCCCGATCTACCAGCTGAAGTGCTTGCGCAGCAAGAACATCCTGCGCGGCATCGGGCTGGGGTTCGCGTACGCGGCCTACATCTACACGTTCTACGTGACGTCGTGGCGCGCGTTGTTCAGGCTGGTCCGCGGCCGCAACGGCTGGGCGAAGACGCGCCGCAACACCGAGCAGTCGGCGGGGGCGAAGGTCGCGCTCGACGCGTGAGCGCGACCTCCGCCCGGCCGGACTAGAAGGCGGGCGCGATCCGGACGTCGTCCGCCTTGACGAACGCGATCCGGTGCCCGAACTGGATCTGGACGTACTTGAGCTTGCCCTTGACCACGACGTGGTCGGCGGCGTCGAACGTCACGGCGTAGTAGTACTCGGACCCGACCGTGCCCGCCGACGAGTACTGCTGGCCCGCCGAGAGCGTGTACGGCAGCGGCGTGATGGCCTGCACCGGCACGTTCGCGGGGTAGGCCGCCGGCTCCGGGTACGCGCGCCCGAACACCGGCACCGTGGCGAGACCCGGCTTCGGCGTCACGACCCAGCCGATCGCGGGCTTCGCGACCTTCGCGCCGCGCGGGTTGTGGAACCAGCCCTTCTGCCCGAGGTACCAGATCGCCGTCCAGTCACCGCGGACCTCCGCGACGGCGTACTGCTGCCCGGTCGCGACCCGGCTGCCGACGTCCGCGACGTCCATTGTGGACGGCGTACCGTCGGTGTGCAGGCCGATGTCCTTCAGCAGCGGCGAAGCGTCACTCGGCTCCGAGTGGAGCACGACGGCTTCGGAACCGCGGGGCGCGCACGGCGTCCCGGGGCTGTCGCAGCCGGTGAACGTCGGCTGGTTCTTCGCGAAGGCCGGGTCGATGGTGACCAGCGACGAGCCGGGCAGCCCGAACCCGCCGAGCGGGGCGCCGAGCAGGTCGAAGTAGTGCGACCAGTCCCAGTAGGGGCCCGGGTCCCAGTGCATGCCCTTGATGGTCGACGGGACGGTGCCCGGCACGTTGTCGTGGCCGATGATGTGCGCCCGGTCGAGCGGGATGCCGTACTTGCGCGCGAGGTAGCCGACGAGCTTGGCGCTCGAGCGGTACATCGCCTCGGTGTACCAGGTGCCCTTCGCGGCGAAGCCCTCGTGCTCGATGCCGATGGACTTCGCGTTGACGTACCAGTTGCCCGCGTGCCAGGCGACGTCCTTGGTCGGGACGTGCTGCGCGATCAGGCCGTCGTTGGAGCGGATCGTGTAGTGCCAGCTCACGTACGTCGGGTCCTGGGCGAGCTTGAGCACGCTGTCCCAGTAGCCCTCGGTGTCGTGGATGACGATGTGGTCGATCTTCTGGCTGCTCGGCCGGTCGGCGAGGTCGTGGTTGCCGTAGTCGTCGTTCGGCAGCTCCTGGTAGGGAGCGGCAACGGACTCGCAGGCGACGCTCCGGGGACACTCGACACCGGCCGGGTTTCCCGCGTGCGCCGGGACTGTGGTGTCCGGGGCCGCAGCGAGGGTGACCTGCTGGCCGTCGTCGGTGGTCCGGGCGATGCCGGTCTTGATGGTCTCGAAGACCTCGTCGGCGAAGGCCTGCGCGGCGTCCCCGGTGGACCCGCTGTACTTCGCGACGGCGTCGTACCAGCCGGTCTGGCCGTCGTGGTACTTCGCGAGCAGCGCGGCACCGCCCCGGATGTTCTGGGCGGGGTCGGTGCGGAGGGTCTCGGCGGGTTGGCCGGTGAGCTGCGCGGCCTCGTCGACGGTCTGCAGCCCGGCGGGCGGCGTGGCGGGCCCGGCCTGCGGGTGGAGGGCGGGGCGCGCGTCGTCGCCCCGCGGGTCTTCGGTGCCTTCGTCGTGGTGGGTGGTCGCGACGCCGGCCTCGCGAACGTCGGTGAGGTGCATCGGGCCGTAGCCGGCGGACGTGCTGGGCGTGCCGCCGTTGGTGTCCCAGCGGGACTCCAGGTAGGAGACGCCGAGGAGGACGTTCTCGGGAACGCCGAACTCCTTCGCGGCGGCGGTGAAGTCGTGTTGCCGTTGGCTGGTGGTGTCGGCGTGCGCCGGAGTGGCGAGCGCGGTGGTGAGGGTGACGGCGGCGATGAGCGCGGCCGATCTTGGGAGGGACATGGGCATAAACCCCCAGGGTTCAGGTGCCAGACGTCAGAACCTAACCAGAAACTCACGCTGGGGGTAAGAGTGGTGACCGCTCCTCGTCGTCGATTGTTCAACACCGGGGAGGCGGCCTCAAGGGCGCCTTCGGCGTCGCTTCGCGATTCGCTTCGCTCACCCTTGACTCCGTCTCCCCGGTGCTGACTGCGGCGGGGACGAGGGGCGGGGGAGGTGTAGGGCGGCCTTCGGCCTTGGCGGCGAAAGTGCCGGTCAGGCTCGTGCGTGCCGCTTTTCGGCACGTCGGGTGGACCCTCCTTGCGAAGCTGGCACTCACGTGGATGGAACCCTCACGGATTTTCAGTCACGCTAAGTCACTCTTCGGTCGGCTGGTCGGACGTGCTTTGCGTTGCCTGCCAAGTGAAAGATGAGTTTGCCGAAGTTCCGGCGTCTGGGACTGTCTGTGACGATCATCGGCCGTTTGGCGGTGTCCACGGAACAGGCGCGGAACAAGCCCGGAACGCGGATGTGCCCCTGGACCTGGTGTTTTGTCCGAGGGCACACCCACCGTACCGCGCTCAGCCGAGATCACCGTCGAGGAAGTCCTCGATCCGGCGGTTGGCCACGTCGCGGGTCCCGTGCACGAACTTCGCGTAGACCTTGGTCAGCATGTCGACCGTGTGCCCGGCCCGGTCCGCGATGTCGGGGAGCGGCACCCCGGCGGCGATCCACGACGAGACGGCGGCGTGACGAAGGTCATATGGCCGCCCCGGGAGCATCTTCGCGGCCACGTCGCCCAGCTCAAGCGCGTCGTCGAACCGGCCGGCCGCCAGCAGCGCGTGCGTGCCTGACCGGGCGGCCGGGGCCAGAACCAGTGGGTCATCCGCTTCGTCCGCCGCTTGCATGGCGTGTTCGGCCGGGATCCAGGCGAGGTCGGCCTCGCCAATCTTGCTGAGCATCGTCGCGGCCAGGTGATGCACCCGTGCTGACTCCGCTGCGCAGGCTCGCCGGTACGTCCCGTCGTCCGCTGATGCCGCTTCCATCCCCTGACTGGTCTTGATCAGTCAGGGGAGAGCGGTAACCACGCGGCCGAGGTCGCCCTTTTGGTAGCTCGACCAGGCACCTTCCACCAGTTGTGCCACCGGCGCCGGATCGATGTACTCCGGCGACATCGACGAGGAGAACAGCGTCCGGGGCAGCCGCCGGGGAGCTATCAGCGCGTCACGGATGGCCGGGACGTCGTCGTTCTGGTCCTCCATGAGCACCGGTTCGCCGAGGAGGTCGCCCAGCGTGACGCGCAGACCGCGCGCGACGTCGGCGAGCACGTCCAACCTGCGGATATCGCGCTCGCCCCGCTCGATCTTGCTCAGCCAGTCCTCAGTCCGGCCCACCAGGTCAGCCAACACCGCTTGCGACAGCCCACGCCGCCGCCGGTAGAAGGCAATACGCTCCCTGATGCTGCGCTGATCACCCGCGCCACGCATACCCCCAGGCTAACAGCTTGAGGTGAGGTTGACCTCGATACCAGCAGCTAGGAGAGCTTTGCCGCAGAACGGATTGCTTCCAACAATAAGGTGGGCACCACGTCGAGTGCCTCGTCGAGCAGGTGTTCGATTGCGTTTGCGTCGCTAGACGAGTCGATATTCACCATCCTGGACCAGTTTCCAGGCTCATAACGAGCCAGCATGGATAAGGCGAACAAAATAGCCCACCAAGCCAGCAAGGGATGAAGGGGGGTCGACATCTTGCCGATATTCGGAAATATCCAAAAATCGTGTACGCTTCTATATCGAATGCCCTTGAGTACGTCGGTCTCTATTGTGGCATCGAGCACCTCGCCTGATTCCTTGCGCCAGGTCAAATATGTTGAGTAGGTTCCTGCTCTTGATGTACTCCACGTGATCTGTGTCGATGCACCTGCTGGAAGTTCGGCGTCCGTCAGTGTGGGGTAGCTTGCAAGAAACTTTTGGAAGTTCTCCGGGTTTTCCGTAGACGAGCGGTGTACTGACGAGGGTATATTCCCAATCAGTACTTCGCATTGATCGGTGCGTTGTGCCGTCAGTCTTGCGTCATCTATGCTTAGAGCGCGAATCTCGCTCTGGTTGGGCAACGGCACCGACTGAGCCTCCGGCACGACTGGCCATAGGTCTCCAATTCGGATCTTTTCTCCTGGCGGCAGGCATTCAAGGTCTAGTGCAAGGGCGACGCCAGGCATTAGGCCTGTTTGATCGGCCTTAACTTTGACGTCGGCTATCTTTTCGCAAGAAGTGTGTGGTGCAGTGATGCCGTGACCTTTGAGTAGCCAAGGAATCTCGCGAGGAAATGTCTGGCCTGGGTTGGCCTTGTCGGAAACCTGGATTTCTGTTGGCAAACGACTCGAAACAGAAGCAATCGCGCGGCCGCCTTGAGATAACGCATAAAAAAGCTGTATTGGACGCGTCGCGTAACCGGCATTGCTAGCTGCTGTCATGAGTTGCTGCGACTGCTCAAGAGCTGCCTGAAAAGTTGCAGCTCGCGCATCATCCGCCTGTGCGGCGCCGGGTGGCCGGATGCGTAAGCCCCGCAGTTCGCGCCACACCGCTGCTTGGTCGGGTAGAAGAAGATCGCGGTAGGTCGTCACTACTTGTTCTCCGTCTTCAATGTCGCGCAAGACAGCGGATTCCATTACAGACCATACGGACCTCGCTATTGTCATCGCCAGTGTTACTGCCGAACTTGGCTCTATGGGATCAAGGCGCCGCCGTCGGCGGCGCGCACGTCGCCGGGCGTACGGCGGGCTCGCCCTATGGCGACACGGACGGCCTGCCGCTCCGCTCCGGCCGCCGGTCGCCGGGCGAGGCCCGCCGATAGCACACCACCGCGCAGCGCGCCGCCGACAATCGTTGATCATCGAGCGTTCACCGCCACACTCGGCGAGCGCCCGGAGTCATCCGCATCAAGTATCGGCCGCTCCATCCGCGCGCAGCGCAGCAGTGGCAGGCTGGTCCAACCCAGCTGTCCCGCCACCACACGCTTCATCCTTGCTTGACGACGCTGGAACAGCCTTGGCATCGATCTCAATTCCTGGCCGAGGAAGCCCCCAAACGCGGACTCTGACGTCGCGCTCCGGCGAGGCAAGGACCCTTGCGAGGAGCGCCAGGGCTACCCCGCCGGCCACGGGGAGCATCACGACAGCAACCAAAATGACGAGCCAAAGCCCGCTCGAAGACAACGCAGCCACGACATCTGCTCCAGTGACCGCCAGGGCATCAGGAACCCCCCCGACGCGGCGGTCCTGCGTCACACCCAGCATAACGGCAAGGTGCCCTCCGACGCTGGCCGTTTGCTCGCAGGCGATCGTTTTAACACCGGCCCGCCGCCATCAAGGGCGCCTACGGCGTCGCTGCGCGATGAGCTGCGCTCACCCTTGACACCGACAGTCCGGCGCTAACTGCGGCATGGGCGAGGAAGACGGGGGCGGATAGCCGCCGTGCAGCCCGCGTCGCCGATGCCAACCCGCCGGAGAGGTGCCAACGATGAAGCAGCCGAGCCGACGACTCAGCCCCAATCAGGTCGCCCTGTGGTCTCGCTTCGAACTCGTCGACTGGCAGGTGCGGGGGAGTGGGAAGGCCGCACGCGCGCACGCGGCGCGAGCATACTGAGGGTGTCCGGCTCAGCCGGACCGAAGGCCTCGCGGAACCATCACGGAACAAAGAGGCCGGTCAGGGCCCATCCGGCGACTCTGTCCCACGTCAGGACCACCCTCCTTGCGAAGCTGGCACTCACGTGGATAGAGTGCTAATCGCACGGCCCGACAGCCCCGGCACCCGCGACGGCGGGGGTGGTAGAGCCGTAACCACATCCTGCCAACGCTTTCGACGACCGTGGAGGTCAACCCGGTGAGCGTGAACATCAAGCCGCTCGAGGACAAGATCGTTGTCCAGACGAGCGAGGCCGAGGAGACGACCGCTTCCGGCCTCGTCATCCCCGACACCGCCAAGGAGAAGCCCCAGGAGGGCAAGGTTCTGGCCGTGGGCCCGGGCCGGATCGACGACAAGGGCAACCGCGTCCCGCTGGACGTGAACGTCGGCGACGTCGTCATCTACTCGAAGTACGGCGGCACCGAGGTCAAGTACAACGGTGAGGACTACCTCATCCTGTCCGCCCGCGACGTGCTGGCCGTCATCAACTGACGTCCGCTCGCAGCGCATGACGCCCCGGGCCCCGCACACACCGGGGAGCGGGGCGTTCTTGCGTTCAGAGAAAGGTAAGCGGAACACGCTATGCCCAAGCAGATCAGTTTCGACGAGGACGCTCGTCGCGCGCTGGAGCGCGGGGTGAACAAGCTCGCCGACGCCGTCAAGGTCACCCTCGGCCCGCGCGGTCGCCACGTCGTGCTCGACAAGAAGTTCGGCGGCCCGACCATCACCCTCGACGGTGTGACCGTCGCGCGTGAGATCGAGCTCGACGACCCGTTCGAGAACCTCGGCGCGCAGCTCGCCAAGAGCGTCGCCACCAAGACCAACGACGTCGCCGGGGACGGCACCACGACCGCGACCGTGCTCGCGCAGTCGCTGGTGAAGGTCGGCCTGCGCAACGTCGCGGCCGGCGCCAACCCGACGTCGATCGGCCGTGGCATCGAGGCCGCCGCGGAGAAGGTCATCGAGGTCCTCAAGGCCAAGGCCACCCCGGTCAAGGGCCGCGAGAACATCGCCCAGGTCGGCACCGTGACCTCCCGCGACGCCAACATCGGCGCCCTGCTCGGCGAAGCCGTCGAGAAGGTCGGCGAGGACGGCGTCATCACCATCGAGGAGTCGTCGACCCTGGCGACCGAGCTGGTGATCACCGAGGGAGTCCAGTTCGACAAGGGCTTCCTCTCGGCGCACTTCGCGACCAACCCGGAGGAGCAGAAGGCGATCCTCGAGGACGCCTACATCCTGCTGCACCGCGAGAAGATCTCGGCGCTGGCCGACCTGCTCCCGGTGCTGGAGAAGGTCGTCGAGGCCAAGAAGCCGCTGCTCATCATCGCCGAGGACGTCGACGGCGAAGCGCTGTCCACCCTCGTGGTGAACTCGCTGCGCAAGACGATCACCGCCGTCGCGGTCAAGGCGCCGTTCTTCGGCGACCGCCGCAAGGCGTTCCTGGACGACCTCGCGGTCGTCACCGGCGGCGAGGTCATCTCCGCGGAGATCGGCCGCAAGCTGTCCGACGTCGACCTCGGCGCGCTGGGCAAGGCCCGCCGGATCGTCGTCACCAAGGACGACACCACGATCGTCGACGGTGACGGCACCAAGGACGCCATCGCCGGGCGGGTCGCGCAGATCCGCAAGGAGATCGAGACGACCGACTCCGACTGGGACCGCGAGAAGCTGCAGGAGCGGCTCGCGAAGCTCGGCGGCGGCGTCGCGGTCATCAAGGTCGGCGCGGCCACCGAGACCGAGCTGAACGAGCGCAAGCACCGCATCGAGGACGCCGTGGCTTCGACCAAGGCGGCCGTCGAAGAGGGCATCCTGCCCGGCGGTGGCTCGGCGCTGGTGCACGCGGTCAAGGAGCTCGACGGCGGCCTCGGCCTCGAGGGCGACGAAGCGACCGGCGTCAAGATCGTGCGTGACGCGCTGTCCGCCCCGCTGTTCTGGATCGCGACCAACGCGGGCCACGAGGGCGCGGTCATCGTCAACAAGGTGCAGGAGCAGAGCTGGGGCCACGGCTTCAACGCCGCCACCGGCGAGCTCACCGACCTGCTGGCCGCCGGCATCGTCGACCCGGTCAAGGTGACCCGGTCCGCGGTGGCGAACGCCGCCTCGATCGCGCGGCTCGTGCTGACGACGGAGTCGTCGGTCGTCGAGAAGCCGGCCGAGGAAGAGCCCGCCGCGGCGGGCCACGGTCACTCGCACTGACGCGGCAGGAGAAGCGGGGCGGCACTCGTGCCGCCCCGCTTTTTCGTGCCCTGGACAGCACGAAGGGCGGCACCCCACCCGGTGCCGCCCTTCGATGTCGGTGGGGCGCTCAGCCGCCGGACATGCTGAGCGCGCGTTTGTCGGACTTGATGAGGTGCTCGCGTTCGGACTCCGAGAGCCCGCCCCAGATGCCGTACGGCTCGTGCACCGCCAATGCGTGGCTGCGGCACATCTCCAGGACGGGACAGCTCAGGCAGACCGCCTTCGCCCTGGCCTCCCGCCGTGCCCGCGCCGGGCCGCGCTCGCCGTCCGGGTGAAAGAAGGACGCGCTGTCCATCCCCCGGCACGACCCTTCGAGCTGCCAGTCCCACATGTCGGCGTTGGGTCCTGGGAGCCTGCGCGTGTCTGCCATCCTGACCGCCTCCGTCAATCGGTCGATGCCGCTAGCTGCTCTGCTGTGGTGCCGATACTCCATTCGGTGCAACGGCGGTAACGTTAGAAGCGCGCCAATAGTTGTTCAAGCGATCCGGCCCGATTCAGCCGTTAGGCATCCCCCGGATGTGTGAGCAGGTATTTCGCCTCCGGTTGCCGACTCCGCTGAGTGCCTGGATATTGAGGCTCGTGGGAGCTGGGTCGGGCACCGAAGAACCCACCCTGCCGGTGGCCTCGGTCGCCCGCCGGCTCGGGGTCGCGCCGTCCACCCTCCGAACCTGGGACCGCCGCTACGGACTGGGCCCCAGCCGCCACACGGACGGCCGGCACCGCCGCTACGGCAGCTCCGACATCGGCAGGCTCGAACTGATGCAGCGCGCGCTCCTCAGCGGCGCTTCGACGGCCGAAGCCGCGAAGTACGCGCTCGAGCAGATGCCGCGTTCCGGACCGCCGCAGCCGGAGGAACCCGCGGAACCCTCCGGCGCGGCGGTGGCCGACGACGGCTCGGAGGTCCGCTCCCGGCTCGCCCGCCGCCTGAGCACGGCGGCGCTGGCGATGGACGTCGGCGCGGTGCAGCGCATGCTCGCGGACACGATCGCCGAACTCGGCGTGCTCCCCGCGTGGACCGGCGTGCTCGAGCCGGTGCTGTCGGCACTGGGCGCCCGCTGGCGCGGGGTGAGCGCGGGCGCGGAGGTCGAGTACCTGCTCGCGGAGTGCGTGTTCGCGGCGCTGGTGCGCGCCACCCCGGTGCTGGACGAGCCGCGCAACACCCGCCCGGTGCTGCTCGGCTGCGTCCCGGAGGAACGCGATTCGATGCCGATGTACGCGCTGGCGGCATCGCTGGCCGGCCGCCGGATCGGCGCCCAGCTCTTCGGGGTCCCGCTGCCGGCGGAGGTCTTGGCGGTGGCGGTGCGGCGGAGCGCGC
>NZ_JAAGNB010001478.1:0-3960 GCF_010550475.1 Amycolatopsis sp. SID8362 | reverse complement strand
GCTCGCCGCCGATGTGCGGCTCGCCGGGCCGCGGGCGAAGTTCGTCGCCCGGTTCCTCGAGCTCGGGCTGCACCCGGGCGGTGGCATGACCTGGATGACGCAGCGCATCGCCGGGCCGCAGCAGGCCGCCGCGATGACGTTGTTCGGGCAGCCGCTCGACGCCGAAGCCGCGGTACGCGCCGGGCTGGCGCTGCGGGTCGTCGAGGGCGACCTCCTCGACGCGGCCCGTGAGCTCGCCGCCCCGGCGGTCGCCGCTCCGCGTGAAGCCCTCATCGCCACCAAGCACAGCCTCCGGACGACCGGGGCGCTGGCCGCCCACGCGGACGCCGTCGACGTCGAGATCGAGCCGCAGCTGGCTTCGCTGGCCTCCCCGGAGTTCGCCGAGCGGGTCGAGGCGATGCGGGCGCGGATCCGGTCCCGCTCCTGAATCCCACCAGGTGGACATCGGGCCGCGAGACGCGCATCACAACGGACCCCCTAAGTTAACCGTTACCATCGGTTACAGGTATTTGTCGGACCAGCACAGAGGACCGACAGGGCATAACAGAGGTCGCCAACGACCCCGGACGCGCGGAAACATGGGCGCCGGGCGCGAGCTAACCTCGTGGTAGTGCCTGGTGATCCGCCTGCCGCGACACCAGGCGGGCGATCGACGGCCGCAACGTCGGGAGAGAGGGATTCCCTGACTCATGAGCACGAGTGCGAACGGCAACGGCGCTGGTCACGGCTCGCTCGCCGCGACCAGGACGACCGAGGTCAGCAAGCTCGACCGGGTGGTCATCCGGTTCGCGGGCGACTCCGGTGACGGTATGCAGCTGACCGGTGACCGCTTCACTTCCGAAGCCGCCGCCTTCGGCAACGACCTGTCGACGATGCCGAACTTCCCCGCCGAGATCCGCGCGCCGCAGGGCACCATCCCCGGCGTCTCGTCGTTCCAGGTGCACTTCGCCGACTACGACATCCTCACCCCCGGCGACCGCCCGGACGTACTCGTGGCGATGAACCCGGCCGCGCTGAAGGCGAACCTGGGCGACGTCCCGCAGGGCGGGACGATCATCGTCAACACCGACGACTTCATCAAACGCAACCTGGTCAAGGTCGGCTACGCCACCGACCCCCTCGACGACGACACCCTCGAGAGCTACCAGGTCCACCGGGTCGCCATGTCGACCCTGACCCAGGGCGCGCTCGCGGACACCGGCCTCGGCAAGAAGGACGCCGAGCGCTGCAAGAACATGTTCGCGCTCGGTCTGCTGTCCTGGATGTACCACCGGCCCACCGAAGGCACCGAGCGGTTCCTGCGCGAGAAGTTCGCGAAGAAGCCGGACATCGCCGAGGCGAACATCCTCGCCTTCCGCGCGGGCTGGAACTACGGCGAAACCACCGAATCGTTCGCCACCACCTTCGAGGTCGCCCCGGCGAAGCTGGCGCAGGGCACCTACCGGCAGATCACCGGCAACACCGCGCTGGCCTACGGGATCGTCGCCGCCGGACAGCGCTCCGGCCTGCAGATCCTGCTCGGCACTTACCCGATCACGCCGGCGTCGGACATCCTCCACGAGCTGTCCAAGCACAAGAACTTCGGCATCATCACCTTCCAGGCCGAAGACGAGATCGCCGGCATCGGCGCCGCACTCGGCGCCTCCTACGGCGGCGCGCTCGGCGTCACCTCGACGTCGGGCCCGGGTGTCGCGCTGAAGTCCGAAGCCGTCGGCCTCGGCGTGATGGTCGAGCTGCCGCTGGTCGTCATCGACGTCCAGCGCGGGGGCCCGTCGACCGGCCTGCCGACCAAGACCGAGCAGGCCGACCTGCTGCAGGCGATGTTCGGCCGCAACGGCGAGTCGCCGGTCCCGATCGTCGCGCCGCTGTCGCCGGCGGACTGCTTCGACGCGGCCATCGAAGCCACCCGGATCGCGCTGAAGTACCGCACGCCGGTGCTGCTGCTCTCCGACGGCGCGATCGCGAACGGCTCCGAGCCGTGGCTGATCCCGGACGTCGAGACGCTGCCCGACCTGCGCGTCGAATTCGCGTCCGAGCCCAACGCGGACAACGACTCCGGCGAGTTCTGGCCGTACGTCCGCGATCCCGAGACCCTCGCCCGCGCCTGGGCGATCCCGGGCACGCCGGGTCTACAGCACCGCATCGGCGGGCTGGAGAAGGCCGACAAGACCGGCCACATCTCCTACGACCCGGACAACCACGACAAGATGGTCCGGCTGCGGCAGGCGAAGATCGACGGCATCGACGTCCCCGACCTCGTCGTCGACGACCCGAGCGGCGGCAAGGCCCGCGTGCTCGCGCTCGGCTGGGGTTCGTCGTTCGGCCCGATCGGCGCGGCCTGCCGGCGCGTGCGCAAGCTCGGCATGCCGATCGCGCAGGCGCACCTGCGGCACCTCAACCCGCTGCCCGCCAACCTCGGCGACATCCTGCGCAGCTACGACAAGGTCGTGGTGCCGGAGATGAACCTGGGCCAGCTGTCCCTGCTGCTGCGGGCGAAGTACCTGGTGGACGTCCACTCGCACACCAAGGTCGCCGGGATGGCGTTCAAGGCCGAAGAGCTGCAGAACCTGTTCTCGGAGATCATCACCGGCGTTACTACGGAGGCGGCGAAATGACCGCAATCGACATCGGGCTTCCCACCATCGGTGGCCTGGACCTCGTGCCCACCACCGACGAGCCGCAGAAGGCCAAGGACTACAAGTCCGACCAGGAAGTCCGCTGGTGCCCCGGCTGCGGCGACTACGTCGTGCTCAACGCGGTCCAGTCGTTCCTGCCGACGCTGGGGCTCAAGCGCGAGAACATCGTGTTCATCTCGGGCATCGGGTGCTCGTCGCGGTTCCCGTACTACCTCAACACCTACGGCATGCACTCGATCCACGGCCGCGCGCCGTCGATCGCGACCGGCCTGGCCACCACGCGGCCGGACCTGTCGGTGTGGGTGGTCACCGGTGACGGTGACGCGTTGTCCATCGGTGGCAACCACCTGATCCACGCGTTGCGCCGCAACGTGAACATCAAGATCCTGCTGTTCAACAACCGGATCTACGGGCTGACCAAGGGCCAGTACTCCCCGACGTCGGGCCAGGGCATGGTCACGAAGTCGACGCCGATGGGCTCGGTGGACACGCCGTTCAACCCGCTCTCGCTGGCGATCGGCGCGGAGGCGTCGTTCGTGGGCCGGGCGATGGATTCCGACCGCAAGGGCCTGACCGAGGTGCTGCAGGCCGCGGCGGAGCATCGCGGGTCGGCGCTGGTGGAGATCTACCAGAACTGCCCGATCTTCAACGACGGCGCGTTCGACGTCCTCAAGGACGCCGACGAGGCCGCCACCCGGCTGATCCCGCTGCGCGCGGGCGAGCCGATCCGCTTCGGCCCGAACCAGGAATTCGGCGTCAAGCGCGGTGACTGGGGCGGGCTGGACGTGGCGAAGGTCGCCGACATCGGCGAAGACAACATCGTGGTGCACGACCCGTCGATCGTCGACACGTCGTATGCGTTCGCGTTGTCGCGGCTGGGTGATCAGAGCCTCAACCACGTCCCGACGGGCATCCTGCGCCAGGTCGAGCGCCCGACCTACGACGACGGCGCGCGCGCCCAGGTCGAGCAGGCCCGCGCGGCTCGCACGCCGGACCTGCAGGGCCTCCTGCGCGGCAAGGACACCTGGACCGTCGCTTAGTCAAAAGCCGTGAAGGCCTCCTTACCGGCTTTTTTGCCCGGTAAGGAGGCCTTCACGGCTATACGGCTCAGGTGAGCGGGCGGAACCCGACGCGCTCGGCGTCCTCGGCGGTCCGGAACCAGACCTCGGCGACCATCTTCGGGAACTGCGCGGATTCCTCGGTGCAGTACCGCAAGGCCGTGACGCTCGCCTTCACCGCGAAGCTGTCGCTGGGCGCCCCGCCACCGGGCCGGGGCATCGCGGAGCCGGGGCCGAACGGGCCGGGCGGGACCGCGTCCCCCGCC
>NZ_JAAGNB010001432.1:0-3201 GCF_010550475.1 Amycolatopsis sp. SID8362 | reverse complement strand
GCCGGGCAGCGGGATCGCGCGGCCGGTCTTGGCGACGCGGATCCCGTCGCCCGCGCCGAGCGCCTCGGTGACCAGGCGGGCGGTGTCCTCCTCGTCGCCGGAGCCGCGCGGGTCGGCGTGCACCGCGTGCCGGAGCGCGACGGCGGCGGGCAGTTCCTCGGCGATCGCCCGCGTCCACCGGGTCCACAGGTCCTTCACACGTGCTCCAAGCGGTAGATCCTCTGCGCGTTTTCGTGTCCCACCAAAGCACACAGCCGGACGGCGTCCACTTCGGACACGGCGTCCGCGTCGAGCGCGGCGCGTACGAAGTCCGACAGGCCCTGCCGGAACAGGGCCGTGCCCAGGTGGTACAGCTCGGCCAGGCCGAACGCGTCGGTGGAGAAGAGGACCTTCCCGAACGGCGCGATCTCCAGGAGCTCGGCCAGGACCGCCGGCGCCCGGAACCCCGCGTTGTGCGTGATGAGCCCGGCGTCCACGAACACGTGCTCGAAGACCTGCGCGAGATACGCGGCGCCCCGGTGGAAGGGGTAGTTGTGCAGCAGCAGGATCGGCACGCCGCGGTCGCGGGTGGCCCGCAGCAGCCCGGTGAGCAGCAGCGGGTCGCAGCGGTGCAGGTCGACGTCGGAGTCGCCGTAGCCGACGTGGAACTGCACCGGCAGGCCCAGGTCGAGGCCGGTGAAGACGAGGTGCCGGTGCAGCACCTCGTCGGCCAGCCGCGGGTTCCCGCTCCGCAGCCAGCGCCCCGCCGCGGCCGTCACCTCCGGCGGCGACGGCCGCTCCCCCGCCAGTTCGAGCCCGACGCGGTAGGCCGCGATCGACTTGAGCCCGACGGCGGTCTTCGCCCGGTTCCGCAGCTCGTCGGCGAAGGCGGCGGCAAAGCCTTCCGCGGTGGTCCCGCCGATGACGGCCTCGGCGACCTGCTCCAGCCGGACGACGTCGTGCGCGCGGCTGCCCGCCAGCTCGGCGAACTCCGGCGTCGTGGTCAGCGGCTCCGGCAGGAACCCGCCGTCCAGCAGGAAGTCCGTGGTGCCGGTGGCGCGCAGGAACCGCCGGGCCACCTCGGCCGCGCCCAGCTCGGCGCGGCGTTCGAGGTAGGCGTCGGCCGGGGCGTGCTTCGGCAGGTCCAGGACCGGCGCGCAGCGTTCGCGCACGGCCAGCCCGATCAGCGAGTCGAACAGGCTCGTGCCGAGCGGCGAGGGCGCGTCGGCCTCGGTGAGCATCCCCTCGAACCCGGCGCGGGCCACGTCCCGGGTGACGACACCGTGGCAGTGGTGGTCGACCAGCGGCAGGTCCGCGACGAACGGGAGCAGGTCGGTCATGCGCCTCCGTCCACGGTGGTCAGCCTCTCCCCCACCCTACGAGCGAAGCCGGGCGCGGACAGGACGGCGAGCACCGCGAGCACCAGCACCGCCGCGGCCACCACCGGGAACCAGCGCGCCGGGCCTTCGGCCGGATAGGGCACCACGTTGACGTAGACGGTGTACCCGAGCACGGCGAGCGCGCCGATCGGGAACACGAGGTGCCAGCCCGGCACGCGCATCCGGCGCTTCACGAACAGCAGCAGGATGGCACCGATGGTCGTCAGCAGGTAGATCACCAGCAGGATGAGCGTGCCGATCGAACCGGACCAGGCGAACGTGTCCGCCGCGGTGGCGCCGAAGAAGACCGCGCACACCACGATGATCAGCGCCGCCGCTCCCGTCACGGCCGTCACCGCGGCCACCGGCGTGCCCCGCGAGGACGTCCGGCCGAGGCCGCCACCCGCGTCGCGGCCCAGGGCGTAGAGCAGCCGCGAACCGCCGACGACGCAGGCGAGGCAGCAGCCGAACGCGCTGATCGCGGCGCCCACGCTGATCACGTCGCCGACCCACGCGCCGGCGTAGCGGCTGCCGAGGTCGCCGAGCAGCGACGGCGAATCGTGGAACGCCGCCGCGTCGGTGCCGAACGCCATCATCTCGACGGCGGTGACCACCACGAAGTAGAGCCCGCCGAAGACCGCTGTGCCGAGGATCGCGCGCGGGATGTTGCGCTTCGGGTCGTGCGTCTCCTCGCCGAGCGTGGCCGCGGCCTCGAAGCCGGCGAAGGACAGGAAGCCGAACACCGCGCCGAGGAACACACCGGACAGGCCGGTTTCCGGGACGAAGACGTCGAGGGTGAACCGGGCGCCGCCGGGCGCGTTCCCGGCGACCAACCGGACGCCGATCACTACCGTGACCAGCAGGATCACCGCGATCGTGGCGCCTTCGACGGCGAGCAGCGTGCTCGTGCCGCGCCGCGCGGGCAGCACCGACAGGAGCCAGGCGCCGATCAGCGCGACGGCGGTGAGCACGAACGGCCCCCAGGACGGCGGGTCCGGCCAGATCCCCACCTGGGTCAGGAAAGCCGTGCCCAGGGTGCCCGCGGCCGAACTCGTGACGACGGCGTAGAAGGTGTACGTGCCGAGGAGGCCGATGCCGGAGACGACGCCCGCGCGCGGGCCGAGGGTGGCGCCGACGAAGGCGTACACCGAACCGGCGTGCTGGTAGTGCCGGCAGAGCTTGACGAAGCCGTACGCGACCAGCAGCACCCCGACCGCGGAGAGCAGGAAGGCGAGGGGGACGGCGCGGCCGGCGGCGGCCGCGGTCTGCTGGGGGTTGATGTTGGCGGCCATGCTGGGCGCCATCAACGCCACGGACAGGCCGACGGCCTGCCAGACGGAGAGGGAGCGGCGCAGCCCTGGACGGGTTTCGACGGTGTCTGACACGATCTCCACCTCTTTCTCGGGCACTCAGTGAACAACGACGGGAGCGGGATGAGCCAGCTCGATCGGGCAGAACTCGCACAGCAGGGCGCGATCCGGGCCGACGGCCTGCGCGCGGCCGGGGTGGAGCTGGTCGCGCTGACCTTCGTGGACAACAGCGGCATCGCCCGGGTGAAGGCCGTCCCGGTGGACCGGCTGTGGTCGGCGGCGGCGTGGGGCGTGGGCGCGTCGAACTCGTTCGACTTCTTCCTGGCCACCGACGACATCACCGACGGCACGTACTCGAAGGGCCCGGTCGGCGACCTGCGGCTGCACCCGGACCTCGACGCGCTCGTGCCGCTGGCGGCGCAGCCGGGCTGGGCCTGGGCGCCGGTCCGCAAGTACGACACCGAAGGCGAGCCGCACCCGCAGGACGCGCGGGCGCTGGCCGAGGCGGCGACGGCCGAGCTGGCCGCGCGGGG
>NZ_JAAGNB010001380.1:0-3302 GCF_010550475.1 Amycolatopsis sp. SID8362 | reverse complement strand
TCGTCAGCCCGTTGAGGTAGGCGTCCAGCTCCAGCAGGCCGAGGCTGCCGCCGAGCGCGAAGTACCGCAGCCACAGCTGTTCCGGCGTCAGCTCGCTCCGGGTGAAGCACGCGGCGAGCCGGCGCCGCTGCTCGTCTTCGGGCAGGAAGCGCACGCGCGGTCACCCCTCCGGTGCCGGGGCGACGAGCTCCGCGGCGGTCTCGGCCGGGGTGCGGCCGCGGGCGCGCGCCAGCGCCAGCAGGCGGTCGAAGGCGGCGTCCTCGTCGAGACCGTCGCGGCCCATCAGGAAGCCCTTCGCCATGGTGACCCGGTCGCGGTCGCGGAGGGTGTCCTTGAACCGGTCGCTGTACCGCGAGGCTCGCGCGCAGGCCCGCGCGTTCGCGACCAGCACGGCGGCGCGCTCGGCGAAGGTCATCAGCGCCCGCTCGTCGACCGGCCCGAACGCGCCGGGAACCGTCGCGTAGACCTTGATGGCCCCGTGGCAGCCGTCGGCGGTGGTCATCGGGGCCGTGAGCACCGAGCGCAACCCGGCACCCGCCGCCGCGGCGCACCACCGCGGCCAGCGCCGTTCGGTGGTGACGTCGTCGATCCGCACCGGCGCGCACTCGTGCAGCGCGGCGATGCACGGACCCTCGCCCAGGTCGTACTGCAGGGTGTCGGCGGCGCTCACGAGCGGCGCCGACGCGCTGGTCGTGGCGAGGCCGCCGGCGTCGTCGACGAGCGTGACGCCGGCCCCAGCGGCGGCACGGATCGTCGACCCCGCCAGCGAAACGATCAGGTCCAGCACCGAATCCACGGTCTCGCGCGAGAGCAGCAGGCCCGACATCCGCGCGGCGACCACGGCCAGCTCGTCGTCCAGCGGCAGTTCGCCCGAAGGGGCCTCACCCAGCGACATGACGGCCGATTACCAATCCGCGGGCGTCGGCAAACGCGAAACGGGTACCCGGGTCTCCCGTGCCCGACCGGGAGGAGCCCAGATGGAACCCGCCGCGACGCCGTCACCGCTGTTCGACGAGGTCACCGGCGCGCTGGAAGCCCTGACCGCCGTCCTGCGCGAGGAGGACGACTTCAGGATCCTGCTGCGGCACGTGTGCCTGCAGGTGCGCCACGCCGTCCCCGGGGTGGACGAGGCGTCGATCACGCTGGTGACCGGGGAGCGGCCGCACACCGCGACGGCGACGAGCGACGTCGTGAGCGAGCTCGACGCCGACCAGTACCGCCTCGGCGACGGCCCGTGCCTCGAGGCGATCCGCGGCGGCAAGATCGTGCGCACGGCGGTGTCCGACGCGGTCGAGCGCTGGCCGTCCTTCGCCCGCGGGGCGGAGGACGCGGGCTTCTCGAGCTTCCTCGCCGCGCCGCTGGTGGCGGACGAGCAGTTCTCCGGCGCGGTCAACTGCTTCGGGCGGCAAGGTGACGGCTTCGCGGAGATCGAAGCGCAGCGGCTCGAGCTGTACACGGCGGCGGTCGAGGCGATCCTGCGCGTCTACCACCGGTACCTGCTGGCGCGGGACACGGCCGAGAACCTCCGGACGGCGCTGACCTCCCGCGCGGTGATCGACCAGGCCAAGGGCATGCTGATGGCGATCCGCCAGGTCGACGCCGACGACGCGTTCGCCCTGCTGGTCGACCAGTCGCAGCGCGAGAACCGGAAACTGCGCGAAGTCGCGGAGCGCTTCGTGGCCCGCGTGGTGTCCGGCGGCGTCGCGCCCTGACCGGTACCTTGGTGGCGTGGCGGGCAGCCGGATCACGGTGCGGGTGGGCGAACGGCAGCTGACGCTTTCCAACCTCGAGAAGGTCCTCTACCCGCGTCACGGCTTCACCAAGGGCGAAGTGCTCGACTACTACACGCGGATCGCGCCGCTGCTGCTGCCGCACATCCGCGACCGGGCGATGACGTTCGTGCGCTTCCCCGACGGCGTCGACGGCGGCTCCTTCTTCGAAAAGGACGTCTCGCGCCACGCTCCCGAGTGGGTCCGCACCGCGCGCCTGACCGTCGGCGGCCGGGGCGGCGATCCCGAGGTCG
The DNA here is from genome assembly GCF_010550475.1 of Amycolatopsis sp. SID8362. Lineage (NCBI taxonomy): Bacteria > Bacillati > Actinomycetota > Actinomycetes > Pseudonocardiales > Pseudonocardiaceae > Amycolatopsis > Amycolatopsis sp. SID8362. Next base: position 1,279 of record NZ_JAAGNB010001380.1, on the reverse strand, counting down.
TCGCGTACCCGCTGATCAACGACCTGCCCGAGCTGGTGTGGGCGGCCAACCTCGCCGCGCTCGAACTGCACGTCCACCAGTGGACCGTCGGTCCCGATGACGAGCGGAGCACGCCGGACCGGCTGGTGTTCGACCTCGATCCCGGGCCCGGCGCGACGGTCGTCGACTGCTCCCGGGTCGCCGAGCGCCTCCGCGACGTCCTCACCGGACACGGGTTCACGCCGGTGGCGAAAACCAGCGGTGCCAAGGGCATGCAGGTCTACGCGGGTGTCGAGACCGACGACCCCGCCGCGCCCTCGCGGTACGCGAAAGCGCTGGCGGAGCGGCTCGCGGCCGAGACGCCGGACCTCGTCGTGGCCCGTATGACGAAAAACCTGCGGCCCGGCAAGGTTTTCATCGACTGGAGCCAGAACAACCCGTTCAAGACCACGGTGGCGCCGTACTCGCTGCGCGGGCGCGACGAGCCGACCGTGTCGACCCCGGTCACGTGGGACGAGGTGCGTGCCTGCCGGCACGTCGCGCACCTGAGGTTCACCGCCGACGACGTCTTGACCCGGGTCGCGGACACCGGGGATCTTTTCGCGGATCTGGACCGCACCCGGGTCCCCATTCCTGCGTTCGGCTGAATTTCGGAAACCGCAATTCCGCGTCTTGCACGGCCCCGTTCCCGCCGCGGGGCGTCGGTGAATTGCGGAAGCGTCATCCCGACCAGGCCGTCTTGATCGTCCTCTGTGGACCGGTGCACGTGCAGACGGGCGTGTCGCTGCACGGCGAGACCGGGCGTGCGGATCGTGTTGTGCGGCATAGTGGACGAAGTGGGTACGGTCTACGCGTAAACCGTCAGCATGAGCCGCCCGGAGCCGGTCATGAAGATCCAGAAACCGCCGCGGCTTTCGCGAGCCTTCGGCCGCAGTTCGCCAGGGGCGTTGTGCGAGCCGTTCTCGGTCACCACGACGTTCGCCGGTGACCGGTGCGCGGTCGTCGCCGTGGCGGGCGACATCGATATGGCGACGGTGGGCATTTTTGTCGAATGCGCGGAAACCGCGCTGGCGGCGGGCGGGGCGCTCGTCGTCGACCTCGGCGAAGTGGCGTTCTGTTCCGGGGCCGGGCTTCGCGCGCTGCTGCGGGTGCAGCGGCACGCCGACGAGGCCGCCGTCCCGGTCGCGTGGGTGGTGCGCACCCCGCCGGTGTGGCGGTTGCTGCGGGGAACCGGCGTCGCCGGCTTCGCGTGCTACCGGGACCGGGCCGACGCGCTGGCCGCGCTCGGCTGAGCCCAGTT
>NZ_JAAGNB010001334.1:0-1777 GCF_010550475.1 Amycolatopsis sp. SID8362 | reverse complement strand
TACGCGGGTCCAGCACCCGCACGGTGAACGTCATCGGCCCAGCACCAACCTCGGCACAGCCACCGAGAACAGGCTCCGCGTGCCGAAGCCCAGCGCCTGCTTCTCCGGCAGCATCGCGCGGCCCGCGGTCAGTTCCGGCCGTCCCGCGGCGATCATGTGCGCCACGCAGCGGGCGTAGCAGTCGACATAGAGACCCTTCCGGCCGCCGTCGGCGCTCGGGAGCGCGGCCCAGTGGTGCACCGCCGCGCCGTCCGGGTGGTCGATCATCGTGTTGAAGCCGAGCAACCGGCCGTCGCCGGCGCGGTAGGTCCGCGTGATGACGTCCGGGCGCCGGACGAGCGCGTCGAGGTAGGCCGGCGCGATCGGGCTTCGGGTGTCCAGGTGCAGCCCGCCGACGCGCGAGCGCTGGCCACCGGCCCACGCGCGGTCGTCCTGGCGGGCGCGGTGGGCGTTGAGCAGCGTGGCCAGCTCGTGCGGGTCGAGGCCGGTGCGCCCGGGCGCCGCATCCGTGGCGACGTCCGGGTTCAGGTACCGGCGGACGTCCGGCGCGAGCCCCGCCGCCCATTCGTCCACAGTGGAATAGCGGTTGACGAGCACGGCGGCCGGGTCGATCTCGCGGCTGATCCGGGCCCGGCCCGCCAGCGCGGGCACCAGCTCCGGGTTCATCGCCCGGTAGACGACGCCGAGCAGCCCCGGGCCGACGTACTCGCGCAACGCCCGTTCGAACTGCCGGATCGCCGTGCGGCGGTCGGTGAAGTCCTCGGCGAAGACGCACGCCGGATAACCGCTGAGCAGCGGGAGGTAGACCTCGGCCCAGCGCGGCCGGAACCGGCCACCCGAAATCGGCCCGAACGTCCCCGCGCCCCAGCCGCGGCACACCATCACCGCCAGCGCGCCGACGACCACCGGGCCCTGCCGGACCACGGCGAGCACCGGCGGGTTCTTCGCCAGCCACGCTTCCCGGCGCAGCAGTTCGTAGTCCCACACCGGCGGCAGGCACCGGGCCCGGAACGCGGCCCAGCCGTCCGGCGGCGGATCGGTCCGGGGATCGTGAACGTCCACATGCGACACTGCGACGACGGTCTTCACCGGCCCAGCACCGGCCTCGGCACGGCGGCCGTGTAGACCGGCCGGGGCCGGAACCCCAGCTCCTGCTTCAGCTCGATCATGCCGCGGCCCGCGGACAGCTCCCGGGCGCCGCGCTTCGCCGTGAAGCGCACCGCGCGCACGTACGAGTCGAAGTACAGCCACTTCTTGCCGCCGTCGGCCGGCGGCAGCGCCGCCCAGTGCTGCAGGACCGGCGTGTCCGGGTGGTCGAGCATGGTCTGCACGGCGAGCAGCTTCCCGCCGACGTCGTGGTAGGTCAGGGTGTGCACGTCCGCCCGCCGGACGAACCGGTCGAGGAACCCCGCCGACGGCGGCGTGCGGGTGTCGAGCGCCAGCCGCCCGTAGCGCTCGCGGTGCGCCTGGATCAGCCCGGCCAGCTCGGCGCCGTCGAGGTCCGCACGGCCCGGGCCGCCGCGGACCACCAGGGAGGTGTCTTCGGCGAGCCGGCGCCGCTGCCGCCGCAACCCCGCCCGCCGCGACTTCGCCAGCGACGCGATCCAGTCCTCTTCGGACTCGAACCGGTTGTCCAGCACCGCCACCGGGTCCACGCGCTTGACGAGCCGGCCGCGGCCACCGAGCCCGGCGGCGAGGTCCTCGCCGAGCGCGCGGTGGACGACGCCGAGCAGGCCGGGACCGAGGCGGCGGCCCAGTTCCCGCTCGAACTCCCGCA
>NZ_JAAGNB010001281.1:0-3169 GCF_010550475.1 Amycolatopsis sp. SID8362 | reverse complement strand
CGGCGGACGGCGCCAGCATCGTCTCCTCGGCCGGGCCGCCGAGCGGCGTCTCGCCGCGCGCGACGGCCGCGAGCAGCTCCTCGCACTCCTCGGCGGTCGGCCGGTGCTCGACGTCCGGGTGCAGCAGCACGGCCAGCACGCTGGCCAGCGGCCCCGACTGGCGTGGCGGGTTGATCTGCCCGGCCGCGACCGCGTGCAGCAGGCTCAGCGTGTTTTCCGACAGCCCGAACGGCGGCTGGCCCTCGCACGCGGCGTACAGCGTGGAGCCGAGCGAGAAGACGTCGGACTCCGGGCCGGGGTCCCCGCCGATGGCGACCTCGGGGGCCAGGTAGGCGGGCGTGCCGGCGATCATCCCGGTCTTGGTGACCGTGACGTCGTCCTTGGCGCGCGAGATGCCGAAGTCGGTGATCTTCACCGTGCCGTTGCCGGCGAGCAGGATGTTGCCCGGCTTGATGTCGCGGTGGACGATGCCGACCGCGTGCGCCTCGCGCAGCGCCGCGGCGACCTGGGCGCCGATGCGCGCCACCTCGGTCGGCGGCAGCGTGCGGCGTTCCTGCAGCACGGCGGCCAGGCTGGTGGAGTTGAGGTACTCCATGATCAGGCAGGGCTGGCCGTTGTCGTCGGTGACGACGTCGAAGACGGAGATCGCGTTCGGGTGGTGCAGCCGTGCCGCGATCCGGCCCTCGCGCATGGTGCGCTGCCGGGCGTCCTCTTTGTCGTGCTCGTCCAGGTGCGGCTGGAGCAGGAGCTGCTTGATCGCCACGGTGCGGCCCAGGACCTCGTCGTGCGCCTGCCAGACGGCCCCCATCGCGCCCGTGCCGATCCGGCCGACGATGCGGTACCGATCGGCGACCAGACGACCCTCGTCGCTCACGCGACCTCCCTTTGGGCTCCGACTTCACCAGGGCGTGAGGATAGGTGCCTGGTGACGCGGCCACGAACACGCCGCGTCGTTGGAGCGTATGCACATGTCGTGGGCTCTGTGCCGGCTTTTCCGAGACCGGCCCGTGACAAGGCTAGGCGCTCACTCTGCGCACACGAATCCGGCACGGGCACTTGAACCAGGGGTGAAGGGATGATCGCCGAGGGCTACATGTACTGGGCCGAGACGAGCTCGGCCTCGGTGATCAACCCGCCGGTGTCGGCGACCCGGAACAGCTGGGTGACGCGCACCAGCGCGCCGTCCGGCCGGTGCAGCGTCGCGACCGCGAGGATCGAGCCGTCCGGCTTGATCTGCGTGTCGGCTTCCTGCACGTCGATGGCGTCCATCGAGCTCCAGGTGCGGACGAGTTCGCCGGCCGCGCCGCCCGCCAGATCGGGGCTCAGCAGCGCGAGCGCGCCCGACGAGTCACGCGCGATGGCCGCGTAGAAGTCCTTTACCGCCTGGATCTTCCGGCTCGCGCTGCGCGCGTCGGCCGCCTTGTCCGGGACCGGTTCGGCGGTGTTCGACGCCGTCTCCTGCCGCGAGCCCTCGGCGACCTGGGCGGACGGCTGACCGCCGTCGGCCGGCGAGCCCTGCGTCGACTGCCCGGGGTGCGCCGGGGTGCCGCCACCGGCCTGGTGCTGCGGGACGGCGAGGCCGCCGAGCTCCGCGGCCCCGCTGAAGCCGGCCGGGGTGGACTGCCCGCCGGCGGACACCGCGCGGTGCGAGCTGGTCAGCATCGGCGCGGCGATCACCGCGCCGGCGACGAGCGCGCCCGCGGCGACGAGACCGGTCAGCTTGGCGCGGCGGGCGAAGCGGCTTTCGGGCTCACCGGCGTCTTCGGCCTGCTCCGGTTCGCGCACCGGCTCCGGCCGCGGCGGCAGGAACTTCTGCGGGTCGCGGAAGACCTGCTCGAGATAGTCGCGGTCGGCGTCACCGACGCCGTCGAGAATCTCGGCCGGGATGACGTCCTCGACGCGGACGGCGTGGGGTGTCTCACGCCGTGTGCGCTGCCGATCAAGCACGAAAGTCCTCGCTCTGGGGTTCCGGGGACGGTCACTCCGCCGTTCGGCGGGGCTTCCGTTGGTCCGGGTGGCCGACTCGTGGCCGGTTCCGGATCCGCTGTCGTCAGGTAACCCTGTGCGGACGGCGATCACCAGGCTCTGTCGCCGGAATGCCGTCGCGATACGACGAGCGGCAGCTTATGTCACCCACCCGGACCAGGCATAACCGCTCGGCGCACCGCACGTGCATCGGAACGGGCGAACCGCACGTGCAGGTGCGGTTACCGGCCGTCAGTCGCGATCTTGTCGCCGTCGCCGAACGTCAGCGTGCGCTCTTCCATCGTCTTGGTCCCGTCCGTGTGGGTGACCTCGACGGTGTTCACGGTGACGCCGCGTTGCTGGTCGATGCTGACTTTCTTGACCTCGAAGTAGGCGATGCCGGCGTACCGCTCCGCGAGCGCCTGCGGTCCCTGGTCGTGCAGCTCGCCGGTGGTCACCGACGACGCCGACGCGGGGTCGGTGGTGACCGTGTTGAAGAACTTCTCCGAGTTGTCGCCCATGGTCTGGGCGTCCGGCGGGAAGGAGTACCACCACGGCGGTTTCACCGGGGTCTCGCGCTGCGCGGGCGTGACCGGCGGCTTCTGTGGCGCGCTGGCCGGCGTCGTCGTGCCGGGTGTCGTCCCCGTGGAGTCGGACGTGCTGCTGCCCGGGCCGGAGGAGCTTTCGCCCGGCCCGGCGCCGCCGTTGGCGCTGGTCTTCCGCTCGCCGGCGTTGTCGTTGCCCGGCCGGGACGAGGTCTCCGGGCCGGACGCGGAACCGCCTTCCGAAGGGGGCTGGTGCTCACCGGTCGGGTCGATCACCGTCGGCACGCCCTGGTAGCCGGGCCACGAGCCCTGGACGGCCTGGTCCACCGGCGGCTTCCCGACCAGGAAGGACCCGGCGCACAGGAGCCCGACGACCACGGCGCCGGACGCGCCGGTGGCGAACCAGGCGGCCTTCCGCCACGTCTTCGGCGGCGTCACCGACGCGGGCACCGAGCCGATGGTGAAGCCGCCCAGGCCGTCGAGCGGGGGCGCGCTGTAGATGCGGACGTCGTCTTCGTCCAGGTCGACCGCGCTCGGCCGCGGCGCGGCCAGCGAGACGCGGGTGCGGCGCGCGGCCTGGTCGGCGCGCGACTCGGCGGGTTCGAAGTCGTCGTAGGCGTCCTCGACGGCGTCGAGGGGGAGGCTGCCGTGCGCGGCCG
>NZ_JAAGNB010001228.1:0-3629 GCF_010550475.1 Amycolatopsis sp. SID8362 | reverse complement strand
CACCCAGCGCGCGCAGGCGTTCGGCTTCGCGCTGACGGCGCTGCGGGTGTCGCAGGGCCTGGGCGTGGTGCTGGCCGGGCTCGCGGCCGAGCGCGTGGCACCGCACGGGGTCGTCGCCGGCGCGGGCGCGATCGGCGTGGTGGCGGCGTTCGGGGCGGCGTCGTTGTGGCGCCGGGCTCCCCGGTGACCGGCTCGATCAGCCGGTCACCGAGTACGGCTCAGCGCCGAGTCCAGTCGGTGGGGCACTCGGGCAGAGCTGGCGAGACGCCGGGGCGGGTCCAATCCGTCGGGAGCTCGCGGACGGTCCAGTCGGTGGGCAGTTCGCGGGCGGTCCAGTCGGTCGGCAGCTGCCGCGGGGTCCAGTCGGTCGGGATCGCGCGGGTCCAGTCGGTGGGGAGCTGCCGCGTCCAGTCGGTCGGCCGCTGCGCGCGGCGGCGGGACGGGACGATGTTGTTCGCGGGCAGGAACTGCGACATGGTTTTCTCCTGTTCGTGAGGGATCTTGCACGGTGCGTGACCGGACGGTAGCCTGACCGGCCTAGTGACACACCGCGTTCATTCGATTACAGTGACGATTTCCGCGAAGAGTTCCGTCCTGGGAAGAGGGGCGTTTCGTGGGATTGTCCGGGTCCCAAGGGCGAAAGCCCAGCTCAGAACGTCCACGATCAGGTCTCCGTACGTGGGCGATGTGGAAGCTGGCCACTCCGGTGTTCGGCTACGTCCTCGTCGTCGACGCGCTGGCGCTGATCGCGGTCGCCGCGACGGCGTCGCTCGTGCCGATCACCGCCCAGTCGATGCTCTGGTGTGGACTGATCCTCGCGGGCGAGGTGGTGCACCTCGAAGCGGCGCAACGCATCGAGCGCATCCGCGAGCTGGCCGCCGACGGCAGGCCGCACATGCACCTGCAGTCGATCTGGATCTTCGCCGGGCTGCTCCTGCTGCCCCCGCCGCTGGCCACGCTCGTCATCGTCGTCAGCTACGCCCATTCCTGGGTGCGCGTTTACCAGCGCCGCGGCGTGATTCACCGGAAAGTGTTTTCCGGCGCCACCGTCATCCTCGCTTGTTTCGCCGCGGGCGCCGTCCTTTGGGCGGGCACCGGGCACCTCGCGCCGTACGTCCCCCATCTGGACGGCTTCGGCGGGATGACGGCGCTGCTTGCGGCCGGCCTCGTGTACTTCGGGCTCAACTACGTGCTGGTGATCCTCGCGATCCTGATGAGCAACCCGGGCAAGCCGCCGCGGCAGGCGTTCGGCAACCCGTCCGACGTGCTGATCGTGCTGGCCGCGGTCGGCGTCGGCTGCGGCATCGCGCTGGTGATGACGGTCCGGCCGTGGCTGCTGCCGGTGCTCATGGTGACGCCGGTGGCGCTGCACCTCGGCCTGCTGCTCCCGCAGTTCCAGGCCGCCGCGCGCACCGACTCCAAGACGGCGCTGCTCGCGCCCGAGTTCTGGGTCCAGCTGGCCCGCAACGAACTGGCCCGCGCGGCGGAGCTGTCGTCGACGGCGGGCGTCCTGATGATCGACATCGACCACTTCAAGGCCATCGACGACGGCAACGGCCACCTGGCGGGCGACGAGGTCCTCCGCGCGGTCGCGGCGGCCATCCAGAGCTCCGTCCGCGGCGGCGACTACGTGGGCCGCTTCGGCGGCGACGAGTTCGTGGTCCTCCTCCCGGGCACGACGAGCGCGGAGATCGCGGCGATCGCCGACCGCATCCGCACGGCGATCGCGCGCATCGAGGTCCCGGTCCCGGTGATCCGCCCGGGCAAACCCGAGGTGATCTCCGGCCTGACCGCGTCGATCGGAGCCGCGGTGTACCCGGAAACGGCCAAGGACTACACGATCCTGCTGCAGGCAGCGGACGACGCGGTCTTCGAGGCCAAGGCGTCGGGGCGGGACCGGGTGGTGCTGGCGGCCGCCCGCAGCGAACTCACCCGTCCCGAAATCCCCGACGTCCTGTGAAGCCCTACGGCAACGTCGCCAGCGAAGCTTCGAGGGTCGCCACGGACAGCTCGTTGTCCACCATGTCGCCCGCCAGGTAAGCGCCGTACGCCGGCAGGTCCAGGTGCGCGTGGCCGCACAACGCCGTGAGGATCACCTTCTCCTCACCGGTTTCCTTGCACCGCAACGCTTCCTGGATGCACGCCGCGAGCGCGTGCGTCGGCTCCGGCGCCGGGATGATCCCCTCCGACCGCGCGAACCGCACTCCCGCCGCGAAGCACTCCTGCTGGCCGACGGCGAGCGCCTCGATCAGGCCGAGCTCGTAGATGTGCGAGATCAGTGGCGACATGCCGTGGTAGCGCAGACCGCCCGCGTGGATCGGGTCCGGGATGAAGTCGTGGCCGAGCGTGTGCATCTTGAGCAGCGGCGTGAGCCCGGCCGTGTCGCCGAAGTCGTAGGCGTACTTGCCGCGCGTCAGCGTCGGGCACGCGGCCGGCTCGACCGCGCGGATCACCGGGTCCATCCGGCCGGCCAGCTTCTCGCGCAGGAACGGGAAGGCGAGCCCGCCGAAGTTCGAGCCGCCGCCGGTGCAGCCCACGAGCACGTCCGGGGTGTCGCCGGCCAGCTCGAACTGCTTCAGCGCCTCTTCGCCGATGATCGTCTGGTGCAGCAGCACGTGGTTGAGCACGCTGCCCAGCGCGTACCGCGCGTTCGGGTCCTGCGCGGCCTGCTCGACGGCCTCGCTGATCGCGATGCCGAGGCTGCCGGTCGAGTCCGGGTGCTCGGCGAGGATGGCCTTCCCGGACTCCGTCAGCTCCGACGGGCTGGGGTGGACGGTCGCGCCGAACGTCTCCATCATCAGCTTGCGGTAGGGCTTCTGGTCATACGACGCCCGCACCTGCCAGACCTCGCACTCGAGGCCGTACTGGGCGCAGGCGAACGCGAGCGCGCTCCCCCACTGGCCGGCGCCGGTCTCGGTGGTCAGCCGGGTGACGCCCTCCTGCGCGTTGTAGAACGCCTGCGGCACCGCGGTGTTCGGCTTGTGCGAGCCGACCGGGCTGACGCCTTCGTACTTGTAGTAGATCCGCGCCGGGGTGCCGAGCGCCTTCTCCAGCCGCCGCGCGCGGAACAGCGGCGACGGGCGCCACAGCCGGTAGACCTCCCGGACCTCCTCCGGGATGTCGACATAGCGATCGGTCGTCACTTCCTGGGCGATGAGCGCCTGCGGGAAGAGCGGCGCCAGGTCGTCCGGCCCGACCGGCTCGCGCGTGCCGGGGTGCAGCGGCGGCGGGGGTGGCTCGGGCAGGTCGGGAACGACGTTGTACCACTGCGTCGGGAGATCGTCTTCGTCCAGGATGTACTTGGTGCGTTCGGCCATCGCGCCTCCTAGGTCGGTCTCCCAACTTAGGACGCGACCGGGGCGAGAGCCAGTACGGTGACCCGGTGGGGAACTTGGTCCTGCTCGACGCTCCGTCCAACCTGGGTCTGCGCCCGCCGGCCGAGGGCGCGGTGCCGGGCTGCTACAAGACGCCGGGAGTGCTGCGCGACCTGGGCATCCTGGGCCGGCTGGGCGCGTCGGACGGCGGCGTCGTGACGCCGGGGCGGTACGTGGGCACCTGGCAGCCGGGCGACGGCGTCCGCAACGCGGCGGCGATCGCGTCCTACACGCGCGCGCTCGCGGCCCGGATCG
>NZ_JAAGNB010001173.1:0-3104 GCF_010550475.1 Amycolatopsis sp. SID8362 | reverse complement strand
CGAGGAAGAGCGCCACGGCCAGTACGACGCCGAGCGCCGCGGCGACCGCCGTGACCGCGGGCCACAGGCGCGGGTGCCTCAACTCGGGCGCCGGCGCAGGTGGAGCACCATGCCGCCGGACACCGCCGCGGCGAGGACGGCGCCGCTGAGCAGCAGGAAACCGGGGACGTCGGCGTCGGGTTCACCGCCGCCGGTGGCCACGCCGCCGACCGGCTTGACCTTGACCTGGGTGCCCGTGGTGGCGGGCTTCTTGGTGGTGGTCTTCGGGGCCGGCTGGGTCCGGGTCGCCGTGGCGGTGGGCCGGCCGGACGTCGGCGCCGGGGCGCTGGTGCTCTGCCGCGGGCGGTGGGGCAGGGATTCGCAGGCGATGCCGTTGTTGTCGGCGTCGAGGTGGTTCGGGTCTCCCGGCGTCGCGTCCAGGACGGCTTGCGCTTCTTCCTGGTACTGGAAATCGCCGCAGTCGACGTCGGCCGCGAGCGGGGTCGCGAGCTGCGCGGAGGCGAAGGGGACGGGACCGAGGATGGCGAGCCCGGCGACGGCGACGGACGTCGTCAGGGCACGTCGGAACAAGGACAACGGAAGTCCTTTCAGAGGGGAATCGGTGCGATTGCGTGGTAAGTATCGCGACCTCGCCGATCCTGTTACGGATCATTCCGGGATTTCCGGAATGGCAGCGATCCACCACTGCGCGGAATTCCCGTGATTCTTTCCCGGTTCCGCGTCGGGCGTAATTCACGTGTGACGGTGCCGACCGGCCGCCACGCGGCGGCCGGCAACCCCGTAACCTCGGGGTATGCCGATCCAGGTGCTGCTCGTCGACGACCACGAACTGGTCCGCCGCGGGCTCCGCGACCTCCTCGGCGACGAGCCCGACATCGAGGTCGTCGCCGAGGCGAGCAGCGTCGAAGAGGCACTGGCGGTGGCGATGCACGTCGAACCGGAGGTCGCGGTGGTCGACGTCCGCCTCGGCGACGGCGACGGCATCACGCTCTGCCGCGAACTGCGGTCGAAGCCGAACCCGCCGGCCTGCCTGATGCTCACGGCGTTCGACGACGAAGAGGCGATGGTCGGCGCCATCATGGCCGGTGCCGCGGGGTACCTGCTGAAGCAGGTGCGCGGGCAGGACGTCGTGCACGCGGTGCGCGAGGTCGCGGCCGGGCGCTCGCTGCTGGACCCGCTGAGCACCGCGCGGGTGCTCGACAAGATGCGGCACCCGCCGACGGACGAGCTGGCGACGCTGACCGAGCGCGAACGCGACGTGCTCGAGCTGATCGGCCAGGGCCTGTCGAACCGCGAGATCGCCGAGCGGCTGTTCCTCGCGGAGAAGACGGTCAAGAACTACGTCACGTCGGTGCTCGCGAAACTCGGCATGCAACGCCGGACGCAGGCCGCTGCCTGGATCGCTCGGCGCGAGAAGTAACGCCTCGCTACCGGCGCGTCCGCAATCCGCCGTTCGCTGGCACCTTTTTCGACCCTCGTCACGTTCCGCCACGCCTTTCGACGTCGACGCAGTAAGAGATTCACTCGAACGTGAGTCGAATGTGTGTTCGATGAGCCGGTACGATCAATTCGAGGGCGTGGAAGGGAGGCTGGATGACCCGAGAAGGTTGAGTCCGCAGGAGAACCGGTCAGTCGAGTGGGAGGTCGAACGCGACGAGCGTGCCAAGGCTGGGTGAGGAGTTCAGGAAGAACTTCCCGCCCGCGGCGTCCGCGCGTTCGGCGAGATGACGCAGACCGCGGGTGGCGACGCCCTGAGGAACGCCGGAACCGTTGTCCCGGACGCGGAGTTTGACACCGTCGGAGTCCCTCGCCAGCGTCACGCGGGTTTCGCTGGCGCCGGAGTGCCTGACCACATTGGACAGTGCTTCGCGCAGGGCGGCCCGGATGTGGTCGGCGCGTTCCGCGGGGATGTCGGCGAATTCGCCGGACAGCTCCAGAGTCGGCGGGTAGCCGAGCAGCTCGCCGGCGATGCGGACCTCGCCGCGCGCCGACTCGGCGAGGTCGGTGGGCGTGCCGGTGTCGTGGCGAGGCTCCGGGGACCGCAGCGCGCGCACGGTGCCGCGGATCTCCTCGATGGTCTGGTCGAGCTGGTCGATCGCGTCCGAGAGGCGAGCCCCGTCGGCCTGGGCGAACCGCTTGCGCATGTTGCGGCGGACCCGGTCGAGCTGCATACCGGCGCCGTAGAGCCGCTGGACGATGACGTCGTGGAGCTCCCGGGCGATGCGCTCCCGCTCCTCGTACAGCGCGACGCGGTGCCGGGCGTTGGCTCCCTCGGCGAGCGCGAGCACGACCCCGGCCTGCGCGGCGAAGGCGACGAGCATCTCGACGGTGCCGGCGGAGAACGGCTCGCGGCCGCGCTTCCGGTAGACGGTCAGCGCGCCCAGCACCCGTCCCCCTGACCCGAACGGCGCCGCCGCGAACGGCCCGTAGCCGTGGAGTTCGGCGGGGACGTAGGGCGCGGTGCGCGGATCGACGGTGAAGTCGTCGCTGGCCACGGGCTCCCCACCGCGCGCGACGTGCCCGGCGGCGGAGTCGGCGGGCAGGGCGAGCCCGCGCAAGGACTCCCCGGCCGGCTCAGCGGGACTCACCTTCGACACCGGTTCACCGGTACGCGGCTGGACGCCGTCGTCGTCGGCCGGGTGCGCGGTCGCGTAGTGCGCGGCCTCGACGACCACGCGACCGTCGTCGGCGCTCACCATCGCCAGGCCGAGGTCGGCGTCGGCGAGCTCGGCGGCTCGGGCGACGACCGTGTCGAGCACCGCGCCCGGGTCGTCGCCGGAGAGGGCGGTGCTCGTGATCTCGGTGGCGGCGGACAGTGCCCGCGCGGCAAGCGTCGGATCCATGAGTTCCGTCATTATCGCGCGACGCAGTGGTGGCGCGATCACGGCACCGGTACCCGGCTCAGGACCCGGCCGTCGCGGACCTCGAGGACGACGTCCGCATCGGCGGCCTCGTCGGCTCGGTGGGTCACGTGCAGCACCGTGCGGCCGGCCAGGGCTTCGCGCAGGTGGGCGCGGACGGCCTGGGCCGTCGGTTCGTCGAGGTGCGCGGTCGGTTCGTCCAGCAGGACGAGCCCGGCCGCCGGCGCGGCGAGCAGGGCCCGG
>NZ_JAAGNB010001124.1:0-2558 GCF_010550475.1 Amycolatopsis sp. SID8362 | reverse complement strand
GGCCGTCGTCGTCGGCGATCAGGCCGCGCAGCACCAGGTCCGTCAGCGCCGCCGCGCGCACCAGCAGCGCGACGCGCTCGCGGTCCGGCAGCCGGTCGCGCCGGGTGTCGCAGGCGAGCAGGTACGCCCGTGCGGGCAGGGAAAGCATCGTCGTTCTCCTCACTGCCGCTTCAGCGCGGGCCAGATGTCCCGCCACGGCGCCGTCCGGCCGTCGTATTCCCACAGCAGCCCGTCGGCCACCGTCGTCTCGCGCGCGAAGTACGGCCGCAGCTGCCCCGGGTCGAAGCCCGCGAACAGCACCGCGTCCGCCGACTCCGGTGGCGGGCCGAAGTACCAGTACCCGCGGTGTCCACTGTAGACACGCTGGATACCGTACGGCGCACCGTAGAACTCCGTCACCGCCGCGAACGGGTAGATCTCGGCGTACACCGCGGTCCGCGCCCGGACGTCGGCCGGCAGCGCCGCGTACGCCTGCCCGATCGCCTTCGCCAGTTCCTGCTGCGGCAGCTCCCCCTGCGCGAACGCGCTGCCGAGCAGGAACGGCCCGTACGACGTCCGCGCCGTCGCCGGCCAGACCGGCAACGCGGCCAGCGTGACCACCGCCGACAGCGCGAACACCGGCCACACCACGGCTTTCCACCAGCGGAGCAGGTTCCGGCGGGTCAGCTCGGTGGCCGCGGCCGCGAACGGCACCGCGTACAGCCCCATGACGTAGTTCGCCCGCCCGTGCAGCACCAGCACGGCCACCGCCACCCCGAGCGCCGCGACGCCGAGGTACCGGTACGGCCGCAGTTCCGGCGACCGCAGCAGCCGCCAGACGCCGTACCCCAGCGCGAGCACGCCCGCGCCGATCCCGGCGCCGAGGAGCGCGTCGCGCGCGAAGCTGCCGCAGCCGGGGAATTCCGCCGCGACGACGTCGCTCATGTGGGTGTACGGCCAGCCGTGCGCCGCCTGCCAGCCGAGCGTCGGCAACGTGGCCACGACGGCGATCGCCGCGCCCAGCCAGAGCTTCGGCCGGGTGAGCAGCTCCCGCGGCCCCAGCCACCACGCGGCGAGCAGCACCGCCGCCCACAACGCGGGGATCAGGAACTTCGTCTCCAGCGACACCGCCGTCACGACGCCCGCCCACACCAGCAGGCCGTCGCGGCGCGTGCGGGTCCAGCGGACCAGCAGCCACGTGACGACCGTCCAGAGGAACGGGTCGAGCACGTACGTGGCCAGCCAGTGGCTCGCGACGACGATGCCGGACGTCGCGTAGCAGCCCGCCGCGAGCACCTGGGCGCCGCGGCCGCCGCCGAACTCGCGGGCGATCAGCGCCGTGACGACCACCCCGGCGGCCGCGGCCAGCGTCATCGGCAGGCGCAGCGCGACGAGCGAACCCGGCGCGAGCCAGTCGATCGCCGCCGCGAGCGCCGGGATGAGCGGTGGCTGGTCGAAATACCCCCAGTCCAGGTGATCTCGACCGGCCACCAGGAAGTACAGCTCGTCGAACCCGCCGGCGTAGCGCCCGCTGGTCAGCAGCAGCGCGAGCCCGGCGAGGCCGGCCACGACGAGCACCGGGCCCGCGGCGAACGCCGTCTTCGGTCGCGTCAGAACAGTCACCGTTCTCCCCCTCGCCTTCGGTGTCCCCAGTCCACCGGTCCGCGGGGGCCCGGCGAAACCGGACGAGGGAGGTGATCGCGGCGACGAACGTTGCGAGCACCCGGCGCGAGGCGCAACTTTGGTTGTGATCCGGGCGCGGCGAACCCGTCCGGCGATTACCGTGACCGCGTGACCACCGCCCGGCGGCCGCTGTGGCCGAGCCGCTCCGACGCCTGCTGGCTGTTCTTCGCGGCGTTCGCATTCTCCGGCATGAACGCGCTCTTCTTCGCGCTCGGCGACCGGACGACGGGCGCGCTCGGCCCGGCGGCCGGCCTGGTGCTGCAGGTGGTCTGCGACTTCAGCCTGGTGCTGCTGTTCCGGTTCCCGGTCCAGGTGTGCGCCTTCGTCACCGCGGTCGCGTTCGGGATGCTCGCGTCCGACGTCTTCGCACCCGGCCTGCTCGTGCCGCTGCACCCGCTCGCGCTGCTGACCGTCCCGACAATCACGCCGGTGATCCTGTCGCAGGCGGCGCGGGTGCTGGACCGGCGGACCGTGCTGTGGGTGGCCGGGATCCTGGCCGTCGTGGCGTCGCGGCCGTGGACGCCGGACTGGGCGGTGACGCCGTTCGGGCTGCTCAGCACGGCGCTGCCGGCGCTCGTTTCGCTGTACTTCGAGGCGCGGCGCCAGCTGCTGCAGTCGTTGCGCGACCGCGCGGAACGGGCCGAGCGCGAACAGCACCTGCTCGCCGAGCAGGCCCGCGCGGAGGAACGGCGACGGCTCGCGGGCGAGATGCACGACGTCGTCACGCACCGGCTCAGCCTGATGGTGCTGCACGCCGGCGCGCTCGGCGTGACGTCGGCCGAGCCGGCCGTGCGGACGGCGGCCGAGGACATCCGGCGTGAGGGCGCCCAGGCGCTCGACGAGCTGCGCGACCTGGTCGGCGTGCTGCGCAACGGGACCGAAGTCGGGGGCGCGCG
>NZ_JAAGNB010001072.1:0-3818 GCF_010550475.1 Amycolatopsis sp. SID8362 | reverse complement strand
CGCCGATGAGCGCGTCTTCGCCGAGGGCCAGGCGCAGCGCGGTGATCGCCGCGGGCGCGCCCGGTGTCGTCAGCGTCGCTTCGAGCAGGCGGACGCCCGCCGCGTGCAGCACCATCGCCGCGTCCGCGAACCGCGACGCGTCCGAAGCGCGCAGGATCGCGACGAGCCGGTGTTCGGCCAGCGTGGCCCGGAGGTCCCTCACGAGGCCGGCGGCACGGCCGCGGTGCCGGTGTGGGCGACGCCCGCCTCGTCGAAGTCCTTCAGCGTCGCGTCGACCGTCGGCTGCGAGCCGCCGACCGTCAGGTCCAGCAGCACCCGCACGCCGAAGCCCGCCTTCGCCGCGTCGAGCGCCGTCGCGCGGACGCAGAAGTCCGTCGCGATGCCGACGACGTCGACGTCGGTGACGTCGTGCTCGCGCAGCCACGCTTCCAGGGACTTCCCGTCGCGGGCCGCGCCCTCGAAGCCGGAGTACGCGGCGCTGTATTCGCCCTTCGAGAACACCTCGGTGATCGGGACGACGTCGAGCGCGGGGTGGAACGACGCGCCCGGCGTGCCGGCGACGCAGTGCACCGGCCAGCTGTCCTTGAAGTCCGGCGTCTCGCTGAAGTGGTCGCCCGGGTCGATGTGGTTGTCCCGGGTGGCCACCACGTGGCTGTAGCCACCTTCGGCGGCCTGCTTCGAGATGCCGGCGGCCGCGGCGGCCCCGCCCGGCAGGCCGAGCGAACCCCCTTCGCAGAAGTCGTTCTGCACGTCCACCACGATCAGCGCGGTACCCATGGTCGAACTCCGTTCAGACAAACAGCGTCGGGATGGCGGGCTCGCCGTGCGAGAGCTTGAGGCCCTCCCACGGCAGGCTGACCAGGCCGCGGCGCAGCCGTTGCCTGGCGTCGTCGAGCGTAGGCAGGTCCGCCTCCGCGCGGCCAGCGCGGATCAGCGGGATCTGCAGCGGCCGGTCGTTGGCCTCCGCGGCAGGCGCGGTGCCCGCCGTGGTCCAGACGACCTCCTCGACCGCCGTGCCGGTGCCGCGGTGGCGCCGCAGCGCGGACTTGCGGCCGCCGCGGGACTCCTTGTGCGCGCTGCGCTTGGCGACCGGCTTGCCGTCCACCTCGACCAGCTTGTAGACCATCCCGGCGGTCGGCGCGCCGGACCCGGTGACCACCGAGGTGCCGACGCCGTACGCGTCCACCGGCTCCGCGCGCAGCGCCGCGATGGCGTGCTCGTCGAGGTCGCCGGAGACGACGATCCGGGTGTCCTTCGCGCCGAGGGAGTCCAGCTGCTCGCGGGCGCGACGGGCGAGGGGGCCGACGTCGCCGGAGTCGATCCGGATCGCGCCGAGCTCGGGTCCGGCGACGCGGACCGCCGTCTCGATGCCCGCGGTGATGTCGTAGGTGTCGACGAGCAGGGTCGTGTCCGCGCCCATCTTCTCGACCTGCGCGCGGAACGCCGCTTCTTCGCTGTCGTGCAGCAGCATGAAGGCGTGCGCGACGGTGCCGCGCGTCGGGATGCCGTAGCGGCGGCCCGCTTCGAGGTTGGACGTCGTCGCGAAGCCGGCCAGGTAGGCGGCGCGCGCGGCGGCGACGGCGGCGTACTCGTGCGTGCGGCGGCCGCCCATCTCGATGATCGGGCGGCCGTGCGCGGCGCCGGACATCCGGGCCGCCGCCGACGCGATCGCGCTGTCGTGGTTGAGGATCGACAGCACCAGCGTCTCGAGCAGCACGCACTCGGCGAACGAGCCGGTGACGGTCAGGATCGGCGAGCCGGGGAAGTACAGCTCGCCCTCGGCGTACCCGTCGACGTCACCGGAGAACTCGTAGCCGGCGAGCCAGGACAGCGTCGCGTCGTCGACGACCGCGGTCGCTTCCAGCTGCGCCAGTTCCGCGTCGGTGAAGCGGAAGTCCGCGATGGCGTCGAGCACGCGCGCGGTGCCGGCGACGACGCCGTAGCGCCGGCCGTCCGGCAGTCGCCGGGCGAACACCTCGAACACGCAGGGCCGCTCCGCCGTGCCGTCGGCGAGCGCGCTGCCCAGCATGGTCAGCTCGTAGTGGTCGGTGAGCAGCGCAGTACTGGCCGTCGCCGGCTCCGGTGAACCCATGGGGTAAGCCTATTCACCCACATGGCCGGACCTGGCGCGGCGTACCCCGTGACCCCCGTGACACCATGGGGTGCATGTCCACGCCTGTCGCATCCGAACAGACGCAGGTCGAACCGGCCGGTGCGGAAGTAGCCGAGTCGGACACCCCCTGGCGGACCGTGGTCTGGAACGACCCGGTGAACCTGATGTCGTACGTGACGTACGTCTTCCAGAAGCTGTTCGGCTACAGCCGCGACCACGCCACCAAGCTGATGCTCGACGTGCACCACAAGGGCAAGGCGATCGTGTCGTCCGGCAGCAAGGAGAAGGTGGAGACGGACGTGGCGAAACTCCACGCGGCCGGCCTCTGGGCCACCATGGAGCAGACCTCGTGAACGGCTGGCGGCGCAAGGGCGCGGTCATCCACGCCGGGTTCGAGCAGCAGGAGGCGGCCGTCCTGCGTGGGCTGGTCAGCCAGCTCGAGGACATGCTCACCGCGCGCGCCGAGGAGGCACCTCAGGACGAGCTCGCCGAGCTGACCGGCATCCGGACCGGGCCCACCGAGTCCCCGGACGACCCGGTGCTCTCGCGGCTGCTCCCGGACTTCCACAAGCTCGACCCGGACAACCCCACCCGCGAGGACCTCGACTCCGCGTCGGCGATGCGCTCGCTGCACGAGCCGGAGCTGCTGGACATCAAGGTCGGCGTGGCGAAGATCGTGCTCGACACGCTGCCCCGCGACGGCGGCCAGGTCCGGCTCACCGAGGAGCAGGCCGACGCCTGGCTGGGCGCGCTCAACGACGTCCGGCTGGCGCTGGGCACCGCGCTCGACGTCACCGAGGACATGCCCGACGAGCTGCCCGAGGACGACCCGCGGGCGCCGCACCTGGGCGTCTACCACTGGCTGACCTGGGTGCAGGAGACGCTGATCCAGGCGCTGACCGGATGATCACCGACGTCCCCGGCGTGCTGGTCGGGCACCACGAGCGGGTCGGCGACGGCTGGGCCACCGGGACGACGGTGGTGCTGGTCCCCGGCGGCGCGGTCGGGGCCGTCGACCAGCGCGGCGGCGCGCCCGGCACGCGGGAGACCAACCTGCTGGAGCCGGAGAACCTGGTGCAGCGGGTCAACGCGGTCTGCCTCTCGGGCGGGTCGGCGTACGGCCTGGCCGCGGCCGACGGCGTCATGCGGTGGCTGTCGGAGCGGAACCTCGGGTTCCCGGTCGGCGCGCAGCCGCACGAGGTGGTGCCGATCGTGCCCGCGGCGGTGCTGTTCGACCTGCCGCGCAGCGACTGGGGCAACCGGCCGGACGCGTCCTTCGGGTACGCGGCCTGCGACGCGGCTTCCGCCTCGTTCGCGGAGGGGACTGTCGGGGCAGGCGCGGGAGCCGCCGTGGGGTCGTTGAAGGGCGGCATCGGCTCGGCGAGCGAGGTCGTCAGCGGGTTCACCGTGGGCGCGGTGGCGGCGGTCAACGCGGCCGGCGAGGCCGTGGACCTCTCGACCGGGCGGGCGTACGCGGCCGACCACGGGGACTTCGGCGTGACGTGGCCTTCGCGGGCCGCTTCGCTGCCGTCCCGCCGGACCGACCTGAACACGACGATCGGGGTGGTCGCGGTCGACGCGGCGCTGTCGAAGGCCGAGGCGCGGCGGATCGCGGTCGCGGCCCAGGACGGCCTGGCCCGCGCGGTGCGCCCGGCGCACACGATGTTCGACGGCGACACGGTGTTCGCGCTGGCCACGGGCGAGC
>NZ_JAAGNB010001024.1:0-13527 GCF_010550475.1 Amycolatopsis sp. SID8362 | reverse complement strand
GCCGAGCACGACCCGGGCCGCGCGGCCGGCGTCGAGCACCCCCAGCACGTCGGCCACCTCGGCCAGCGACAGCCCGCCGATCTCGCGCAGCGCGCAGACGAGCCGCAGCCGCTTGACGTGCTCGGGCGTGTACTGCGCCTGGTTCGGCCCGACCCGGCGGCCGGCGGGCAGCAGTCCCTCGCGCAGGTAGTACTTCACTGTCGCGACCGGAACACCCGTTTCCGCGCTGAGCTCGGCCATCCGCATTGCGCCCGGTTCCCCGTTCTCCGCCCGCACGCGCGGGGGAGCCCCAGTGAACCGCCCGCGGGCGGGGCCGGCCCAGCGGCGGGCGCGAAGTCTGGTGGGACCCCCAGACTTCCTAAGTGGGACGCTGTCCCATATAGTAACCGGGACAATGTCCCACTTGAAGGGTGACCGTTCATGACGACGACGTACGTACTGGTCCACGGCGCTTGGCACACCGGGCAGGCCTGGGCGCGGGTCGTGCCCCACCTGGCGGCGAGCGGCCGCCGCGTCTTCACCCCGACGCTGACCGGCTACGGCGAGACCGCGCACCTGCTCGGTCCCGACGTCGGGCTCGGCACGCACACCGCCGACGTCGTGCGGCTGCTGGTCGAGGAAGACCTGCGCGACGTCGTCCTGGTCGGCCACAGCTACGCGGGACTGGTGATCTCCGCCGTCGCCAACCAGGTGCCCGAGCGCATCGCGCGGCTGGTCTACCTCGACGCGATGGTGCCCACCGACGGGGAGAACGCGCTCGACGTCATGCCGGCCACCCGGACCATGCTCGGCGACGGCTGGCGCGTGCCGCCGCTGCCCGAGCTCCCCGCGCCCTTCGGCCTGTTCGGGGTGACCGATCCCGGCGACATCGCCTGGGTGCGGACCATGCTGGGCGACCAGTCGCTGCGGTGCCTGGAAGAGCCGGTGGCCATGGACAACCCGGCGCTCGACGCCATCCCGCGCACGCACATCCACTGCACGGTGAAGCCCGAAGGGTTCGACCGGCGCCCGGTACCCGCCGTGCAGCCGAACGGCGAACCGGCGGACGTGCGCGAGCTGGCCACCGGCCACGACTGCATGATCACCGCGCCGGCGGAACTCGCCGGGCTGCTGCTGGACGTCGGCGACCGGGCCGGGGCCGGTAGCCTGCGGACGTGAAGCGTGCCGACGCGCGGCGCAACGCCGAGAACGTCCTGGAAGCCGCGGCCGCGGTGTTCGTGACCTCCGGCGTCGAAGCGCCGATCCGGGAGATCGCCGCCCGGGCCGGGGTGGGCACGGCGACCATCTACCGCCACTACCCGACCCGCGCCGACCTGATCCTCGCGGTGTACCGGCTGCAGGTCGAGTCACTGGCCGAAGCCGGCCCGGCGCTGCTCGCGAGCGAACCGGGGCCGCACCGGGCGCTCGTGGCGTGGATCGACCGGTTCGTCGACTTCGTCATCACCAAGCAGGGCCTCGCGTCGGTGCTGCAGTCCGACGAACCGTGCTACGACCCGCTGCACGCGTACTTCCTGGAGCGCCTCGGGCCGGTGTGCACGCGGCTGCTGGACGCGGCCGCGGCGGCCGGTGAGATCGAGCCCGGCCAGGACCCGTACGAGCTGATGCGCGGCGTCGGCAGCCTGTGCGCGGGCGCGGGCACCGCCTACGACCCGCGCCGGCTCGTGCGGGTCCTGGTCAACGGGCTGCGCCGCACCTGAGCGTCCGAGGGGTGGGACGGCCGCCGCCCGGCCGGCCGGTTTCCGCACGATGACCGCGTACCCCCGGCGCGAGCGAGGAACCGCGATGAGATTCCAGGTCCTGGACATCCTGCCCCACCTGACGAACCCGGTGACCGGCCGCCGGATCCGCACCGACGAGCGCTTCGCGCAGGCACTCACGTCGGCGCGCTACGCCGAGGAGTTCGGGTTCGACGCCGTCGCGCTCGGCGAACGCCACGCCGGCCACTTCCTGAGCAGCGGCGTGACCGTGCTGCTGGGCGCGATCGCCGCGACGACGAGCCGCGTCCGGATCCAGACCGGCGTTTCGGTGCTGTCGATCCACGACCCGCTGCGCGTCGCCGAGGACTACGCCACCGTCGACCAGCTGTCCCGCGGCCGGCTGGAACTGGTCATCGGCAAGGGCAACGAGCTGCGCCAGCTGCCGATGTTCGGCATCGGGAACGGCGACCAGTGGGACGCGCTGGCGGAGAAGTACGCGCTGCTGCGGCGGCTCTGGCGCGAGGAGGACGTCACCTGGGAGGGGCGGTTCCGCGGTCCGCTGCGCGAGGTCACCAGCCTGCCGCGCCCGTTCGCCGGCGCGCCCCGCGTCTGGCACGGTTCCGCGACCACGGTGACGTCGGCCGAGCTGGCCGCGCGGTGGGGCGACCCGCTGTTCTCCGCGAACGCGATCCAGCCGCGCGACAACTACACCGTGCTGATCGAGCACTACCGGAAGCACTACGCCGAACACGGCCACGACCCGCGCTTCGCCTTCGTCGGGGCGGGCGCCGGGTTCCTGTACCTGGCCGACACCACGCAGGAGGCGCGGGAGGCGTTCGGCCCGACCTACGAGCGGATCGTCGAGTACTTCAACCAGCCGGGGAACCACACGCCGGGTAACGCGATGGAGTTCCCGACCATCGACGACGCGATCGCGCGCGGGCCGGTCCTGGTCGGCAGCCCGGCGCAGATCACCGAGAAGATCCTGTGGTGGCACGAGGCCTACGGGCACGACCTGCAGTCCTTCAGCCTGCCCACGATGATCCCCCACGAGCAGCAGCTCGCCATGCTCGAACGCTTCGCCGCCGAGGTCGTGCCGGTGGTGCGCGCGGCCGCGCCGACGGCATTGTGGACCGGGCAGGACCCGTACGGCGGCCGCCCGGCCGTCCACGGGCGCACCGCCGCCGACGCGGCGAGCACGATCGAAGGAGCCGCGCTGTGAGTTCGTTGCACTTCAACGCCTTCATCTGGCCGAACGGCTACCACGAGTCCGCGTGGCGGGTGGTCGACGACGACGTCCGCGGGGTGCTCGGGCTGCCGTACTACGCGGACATCGCGCGGACCGCCGAGCGCGGCCTGATGGACTCGATCTTCCTGGCCGACAACATCGCCATCGCCGAATACCGCGTGACGCACCTGCCGCAGACGCAGTTCGACCCGGTCGCCGTGCTGTCCGCGCTGGCCGCGGTCACCGGGAAGATCGGCCTGATCGGCACCGGGTCGACGACCTACAGCAAGCCGTGGGAGCTGGCCCGGCGGTTCGCCACGCTGGACCACCTCAGCGGCGGCCGCGCGGGCTGGAACATCGTCACCACCATCACCCCGCTGGCCGCGGCGAACTTCGGCGAGCAGGCCCACCCCGACCACGCCGACCGGTACGAGCGCGCGCACGAGTTCGTCGACGTCGTCACGCGGGCGTGGGACAGCTGGGACGAAGACGCGATCGTCGGCGACCGCGAGAAGGGCGTCTGGGCCGACCGCGCCAAGCTGCGCGCGCCGCGCTTCCACGGCCGGTTCTACGACGTCGAAGGCGTCCTGCCGTTCCCGCGGTCGCCGCAGGGGCGGCCGGTGCTCGTCCAAGCGGGACAGTCGGCCGCGGGGATCGGGCTCGCGGCCCGGTACGCGGAGCTGGTGTTCTCCGGCCCGCCGTCGCTGGAAGCGGCGGTGAAGTTCCGCGCCGAGCTGGACGCGCAGGTCGTCGCGGCGGGCCGGGACCCGTCGGCCGTCAAGGTCCTGCCCGCGCTGATGGTGACGCTGGGCGGCACGGAAGCCGAGGCGAAGGCGCGCGCGGCGCGGCTGGAAGAGCTGGCCAGCCCGGAATTCCGCTGGCAGAACGCGTTGTACACCGCGGGCCTCGACCCGGACGCGTTCGACCCGGACGCCCCGCTGCCCGCCGGACTGCGGGACGGCGGCGGCTCGTCCCGGCTGCAGCAGCTCGCGGCGGCGGCGCGGGAGCGGCCCGAGGCCCCGCTGCGCGAGATCGCGGCGCGGATCACCGGCGGAGCGGGGCAGACCCACTTCGCCGGCACGCCCGAGCAGCTCGCCGACCACGTGCTCACCTGGCAGGACGCCGGCGCCGTCGACGGGTTCACCATCATGGGATCGACGCTGCCGTACGAGCTGACCGCGTTCGTCGACCACGTCGTGCCGATCCTGCAGCGCAAGGGCCGGTACCGGACGGAATACGAGGGCTCGACGCTGCGTGCGCACCTCGCCGGGTGATCCCAGCATGTGGTTTCTGTCGGTGGTGCTGGCTAGGGTCCTGACCGTCCGATCTTGACGAAGGAGAGTGGGACGTGGGCTGGACCCGGAACATCCGAGTGGCCGCGCTGCTGGCGGTGGCCGCTCTGGGCCTGACAGCGTGCGGCGGCGGGGACGACAAGCCCGCCGCGGCGGGCAAGGGCGGGGCGCCGATCGTCGTCGCGTCCTTCAACTTCACCGACAGCCAGATCCTGGCCGAGATCTACGCGCAGGCGCTGGAAGCCAAGGGCTACCCGGTGGCGAAGAAGCTGAACCTGGGCTCGCGGGAGCTGATCTACCCGTCGCTGAAATCGGGCGAGCTGCAGTTCATCCCGGAGTACCAGGGCTCGGCGATCGCCGCCGGCTTCGGCAAGGAGCCGGTGAAGGACGCGAAGGGCGAACACGAGCAGCTGGCGAAGCTGCTCGAACCCAGCGGCGTCTCGCTGCTGGACTACGCCCCGGCCGAAGACAAGAACACCTACATCGTGAAGGCGGATCTGGCGCAGTCGAAGGGCATCGCGACCATCGGCGACCTGAAGAAGCTCGACAAGGCCGTCCTGGCGGGCGGCCCGGAGTGCGAGAAGCGGACGACGTGCTTCAGGGGCTTCACGGACGTCTACAAGCTGACGAACGTGACGTTCCAGACGGTGCAGGAGCTGGGCCCGCGCGTGCAGCAGCTCGATTCCGGCGCGGTCACGGTGATCCCGGTCGACTCGGTGAGCCCCCTGGCCGGCGACCCGAAGTACGTGGCGCTCAAGGACGACTTGAACATCGTGCCCACGGAGAACGTGGTCCCGGCGGTGAACAAGAAGATCTTGGACGAACGCGGCCCCGATTTCGCGGCGGTGGTCAACGCGGTGAGCGCGAAGCTGACGACGGAGGGGATGCGCGAGCTGAACAAGCGAGTGGATTCGGAGGGTGAGAAGGCAGCGGACGTGGCGAAGGACTGGCTGGGACAGCAGGGCTTGGGCTGACGCTGCGGGTGCCGGACCGGCGGTTCCGGGGCGCCCCGGAATCGCCGGGCGGTGGCGGCTCGTGCAGCCCTCGCCAGCTGGACCTGCGGACCGGCCCGCCGCCGCTCGTCAGCCGAGCAGCAACGGCACGAGGGCGTCGGGCCGGTCCAGCGGAATGATGTGCCCGCAGTCCTCAATCAGGTGCTCCGTGAGGTCGTCGGCCACCGGACGCAGCTGCCGGGCAAGGGCGTCACCCACGGGATGCGAGCCGATCGCCGTCGTGGGCACGGTAAGCCTTCCGCCCGCGACGGCGTCGGCGATCTGCCGCGCGCTTTCCGGCATCGCCCGGTAGTGCTCGAAAGCGCGCCTCAAGGCGGAGCGCCCGGTGTACGCGGCCGTGAAGTGGTCCCGGATCGCCGCCGGCACTCCGCGCCCCAGCGTGCCGGCGTCGAGGAACCACTCGACGTACTCGGCCTCGTGCCCGGCGAGCACCGTCTCGCCGAGGCCGGGCACGGCGTGGAACCCGAACCACCACGGCGGCCCGCCCGCGAGGAACTCCTCGGCGCCGGGCAGCCGCCCGAGCAGCGACTCCATCAGCACGACCCGCCGCACCCGCTCCGGCCGACGCATGGCGAGCAGGAACGCCGGTGGCGTGCCCGCGTCGATGCCCGCGACCGTCGCCTCGGGTTCGCCCAGCGCGTCGAGGAGCGCTTCGGCGTCGTCGGCGAGGGTTCCCGCGTCGTAGCCGCCGCTACCGGTGGTCGCGCCGAGGCCGCGCAGGTCCGGTGCGATCACGCGGTGGTGCCGGGCGAGGTGCGGGACGACCTCCGTCCACAGCCGCCAGGTGTGCGGGAAGCCGTGCAGGAGCAGGAAAGCCGGTCCCTGCCCGGCGATGGCCACGTTCACCTCGATGCCGTTCGCCTTGATCCGCAGCTCGCGCACGTGACGTCCTCCAGGGGGTTACCATTGGTTACCGGCTGAGCGTAAGTAACCGGCCCGGCCGGGCCAAGACGGCACTTTCCCGACAGGTGGTGAGCTCCAGGTGACCCCCTCACCGAAAGGCACGCGCGGCGACCTCTTCGACCCCGCCTGCCCGACCCGCAAGCTCCTCGACCGCATCGGCACGAAGTGGACGTCGATGGCGGTCAAGGTGCTGGCCGAAGCCGCCCCGGCCGAGGTGCGGTTCGCGGAGCTGCAACGCCGCATGCCGGGCGTCTCGCAGAAGATGCTGTCGGCGACCCTGCAGAGCCTGACCGGCGACGGGCTCGTCGCCCGCCGGGTGGAGCCGACGGTCCCGCCGAAGGTGCACTACCGCCTGACCGAGCTGGGCCTGTCCCTGGAAGTCCCGCTCGCCGCCTTGCGGACGTGGGCGGAGGAAAACATGCCGGCGATCGACCAAGCCCTGAAACGATCACCCGGCTGAGGGCGACTCACCGAGGGTGAACGACACTCCGCCCACCGTCGTGAAGCTTATCCAGGCGTCGGGCCGCACGCCGGGCCCGCGGATCCCCGAGTTCGCCGCGACGGTCTCGGCCGCGCAGCGGTACCGCCAGTTGACGGGGGCCGGCGACACCGCCGGGATCAGCAGGTCCACGGCGCTCGTGGCACTCATGATCCTGGACGAGGGCATCAGGCGCGCGCTGCTGGACAGCGGAGTGGAACCCGACCGGCTCGGGTCGATCCTCTCGCTCGACAAGCTCACGGTTGGCTCGTCCGCCGGTGACGGGCCGATGGCACCCGAGTTCGCCGGCGCCCTCGACGCCCACCTGCGGGTGCTGCCGCCCGGCCGGGTCGTCGACCTCGCGGACGTCGCGATCGCGATCATGCGGTCGGTGCGGAGCCAACGGGGCGGCGAGCTGCCCCTGCGGCTGCAGCAGATGGGCGCCGACGTCGACCTGGCCCTGGCTAACCTCTCACGGCTCAACGGGACGGCCACCCACGGGCTGGTGCCGTTGTCGCGCAGCATGCAGGCGGTGGCCGACAGCCTCCCCGCGACCGGGCTGACCACGGTGGAAATCGTCCGGGCGATCGCGCGACGGCACCCGGAGTACGCCGCCGGCCGGCTGGGGTCGGTCGTCACCCGGAGCCCGCGCCGGCAGCGCGACTGGGACGAGTGGTACGAGCTGGTCGCGCGGTGGTTCGACGCCGACGTCGTCGCGAAGACCCGGCACGAGGTGCTCGACGGGCGGTTGTTCCTCCTCGGGCTGGGGCTCGAAGCGCCCAACCTGCTGGAGTCGCTCAAAAGCGAGGGCGCCTGGAGCGCGCTGCTCACGGAGATCGACGAGGCCGTCGCCCCGCCCGGGTCACGCCTCTGGCCCGTCCTGAACGGCGTCCGCTTCGACCACGGCTACCGCAACGACGGCACCGGCGGCGCCGACCAGCTCGACGTCCAGGGGTACGTCGACGCCGTCTGCGAAGTCATCACCGACCCTGAAGTCACGCCGCCGCTGTCGATCGGGCTCTTCGGGAAGTGGGGCACCGGCAAGAGCTTCTTCATGGAGAAGATGCGCGAACGGATAGCTGCCCGCGTTCCCGGCGACGGCAAGTTCACCATCACCCAGATCCGCTTCAACGCCTGGCACTACGCGGACACCAGCCTGTGGGCGAGTCTCGCGATCGAAATCTTCGAGCGCCTGGCCGACCCCGAGCCCGTCGACCCCGGCCTCCGGGAGAAATGGCACCGCAGCCACGGCGACGCGCACCGCGCCCAGCGCGAGGCGCTGCTGTCCGAGCTCGAGACCTACCGCGACGCCAAGTCCACATTGGACGCCGAGTGCGTGCAGCTGGAAGGCGAGCGCAAGCAGCTCAAGCGACGGCGGGCCCAAGCCGCGGAGAAGCGCAAGACGGAGATCGGGAAGGTCCGGCTGACCGACGTCGCCAAAGAGCTCGCGAAAAACCCCGAAGTCCAGAGCAAGCTGCAGGACATCTCGAAAGAGCTCGGCTTCGAACCGGCCGTCGACGAACTCTCCGGGCTCGGCAAGGACCTCCGCACCACAGCCGGTTACCTGCCCGCCCTCTGGCGTGGCATCAGCCGCAAGTCCCTGTTCGGGACGCTCGCCGCCGCGTTCGCCGTGCTGGCCGTGCTCACCATCGCGCTCGCCGGGCGCGGGGGAGTCGAGTGGCTCTACTCGCTGGGCGCCACCGCCGCTTCGATCGTCGGCGTCACCCAGCTGATCCGGCCGGCCGCGAAGCGGGTCAACACCGCGCTCGGGCACGTCCAGGACGCGATCCGGATCACCGGCGAGGCCCGGGAAACCCTGCGGAGCAAGCGAAGCCGTGAGGAGCGCGTCCTCGACCTCGAACTCGCCGACGCCGAGCGCGCGATCGCCGAGACCACCCAGGCCATCACCGCGCTCGACGAGAAGATCGCGACCGCCCGGGCCGCCGCCGAGGCGCTCAGCGTCGGGCGGAAGCTGTACGAGTTCCTCAGCGAACGCGCCTCCGGGTACCAGAAGCACCAGGGCGTGGTCGGCACGCTGCACCGCGACTTCCGGCTCCTCGACGCCCTTCTGCGCGATCACAGCAAGAGCGTCGAGGCCGGCGTCAAACCCGTCTCCCGCGTCGTGCTCTACATCGACGACCTCGACCGGTGCCCGCCGGCCAAGGTCCTCGAGGTGCTCGAAGCCGTGCACCTGCTGCTCGCGCTGAAGCTGTTCGTGGTCGTCGTCGGCGTGGACCCGCGCTGGCTGAGCAGCAGCCTGTGGCACCAGTACCGCGATCTCGCCGTGGGCGGCGATCCCCGTACCGACGCCTACCTGCGCGGCATGCCGATCGAGTACCTGGAGAAGATCTTCCAGATCCCCTTCACCCTGCCCGAAATGGAGCCGCCGGCCTACGCCCGGCTGGTCGGGAGCGTCGCGGAGCTCCCGCTGCCGCCGGTGCCCGCGGATTCGCCGGACACGATCGACACCGGCCGGCAGGTCGTGACCACCAGCGAAAAGGGCACGCAGGGCCGGGCCAAGCTGGTCGTCGAGCCCGGATCCGCGGCCGCCGCCGACCCGGGGGAGCGGATCGGGCTCACCGGGCCCGAGGTGGAATTCGCCCAGCAGCTGGGCGCCCTGGTCACCAGCCCGCGCGCGGCGAAGCGGCTGATGAACACCTACCGCCTGATCCGGGCCACGCGGCACGTCGGGTCACGCTCGCGTTTCCTCGGCGGCGACGGCCGGCCGGGCGAGTTCCAGGCCGTGCTGACCCTGCTCGCGGCGGTCGCCGGCCACCCGACGCTGGCGAACCCGCTGCTCCTCGCCCTCCAGGACGCGGACGGCGACAGCTGGGCGGGTTTCGTCGCGCAGCTGGCCCCGGGGACGAAGGACGCCGAGCCTGGTGAACTGGCCCCCGCTGTCCCCGCCCACGACTCGGCGGAATGGGCGCGCCTGCACCGCGGCCTGGAGGCGAGCCACCGGCCCGGGGTGCTCGACGACCTCGCCACCTACCAGCGCTGGGGCCCGGTGATCGCCCGGTTCGGGTTCACTCTCTAGCTCCGGTCGGGCGTGCTCGACGACCTCGCGACCTACTGGTGCTGGGCCCGGCGATCGCGCCTCGGGTTCACCCTCCAGACCTGGCCGAGCGTGCTCGACGACCTCGCCACCTACCAGCGCTGGGGCCCGGTGATCGCGCGCGTCGGGTTCACCCTCTAGCCCGGTCGAGCAGCGGCAGGAACAGCTCGTCGACGATCGCCCGGATGCGGGCGGGCGACGGCGGCTTGAGCTCCATGAGCAGATCATGGCGCACCAGTTCGAACGGCATTTCGAGCAGGGCGTCCGGCAAGCGTTCGAGGTCGATCTCGCCGCGGTCGTGGGCGCGCCGGTAGACGGCCCGCTCGCGGGGGTTCGCCTCCTCGCCCATCATCTTCGAGCGAACCTCCGCGGGGGTCAGGCCGGTGCCCGCCAGCAGCCCCGAGAACGCGGTGGCCGCGGCGATGGCGAAGAAACTGGCGCGGCTTTCGCTCACCGCTCGCAGTTTGGCGATCAGGTCGCCGCGCAGGGTGCCGGTGTCGTGGTCGGCGACCGGGTGCGTGGCGCGGTACTGCTCGAGCGCGGCCAGGACGACCTCGTCCTTGTGGGCCCAGCGGCGGTACAGCACGGCCTCGCTGGTGCGGGCGCGGACGGCGATCGACTCCATCGTCAGGCGCGCGTACCCGGTCTCGACCAGCTCGGCCCAGGCGGCGGCGAGCAGTTCGGCTTCGAGCTGCTTGCCGTGCCGGCGGCGGCGGACGGGTTCGGTGGGCACACCTCACGATAGATAGGAATGACTTTCTCGACAACCGGGGCTACGCTGTTAAGAAAGTCATTCCTTTCTTGTGAGAAGAGGGACCATGTCACCCGAAGTGCTGATCGCCGGTGCCGGCCCGACCGGGCTCACGCTGGCCTGCGAACTCGCGCGCGGCGGCGTCCCGTTCCGCCTGGTCGAGGCCGAGCCCGGCCCGCGGCCGGGCTCGCGCGGCAAGGGGGTCCAGCCGCGCTCGCTCGAGGTGTTCGACGACCTCGGCGTGGTCGACCGCGTGCTCGCCCACGGCCGCCTGGCGATGCCGATCCGGTTGACCGGCCCGGACGGCCGCGTGACGTCGAACGGCCCCGCGCCGGCGGGGGAGCGGCCCGGCATCCCTTACCCGGCCGGCCTGATCACGCCCGAATGGCGGGTCGAAGAAGCCCTGCGGCTGCGCTTGGCGGAGCTCGGCGGCGCCGTCGAGTTCGGCACCGCGCTCGACGGCTTCGAGCAGTCCGGCGACGGCGTGTCGGCG
Organism: Amycolatopsis sp. SID8362; assembly: GCF_010550475.1. Lineage (NCBI taxonomy): Bacteria > Bacillati > Actinomycetota > Actinomycetes > Pseudonocardiales > Pseudonocardiaceae > Amycolatopsis > Amycolatopsis sp. SID8362. The sequence goes on along the minus strand of NZ_JAAGNB010001024.1, from coordinate 2,617 downwards.
GTGCTAGTCAAGGACGGCCGGGCGGAAACCATCGCCGCGCGGTGGCTGGTGGGGTGCGACGGCGGCCACAGCGTCGTCCGCAAGCGGGCCGGGATCCCGTTCGAGGGCGAAACCCGCGACGAGGTGCGGATGATCGTCGCCGACGTCCGCGTAGACGGCCTCGGCCGCGACGCCTGGCACATGTGGACGCACGGGGAAGGGTTCGTCACCCTCTGCCCGCTGCCGTCGACGGAGCTGTTCCAGTACCAGGCGTCCGTCGCGCCGGGCGAGGATCCCGGGCTCGGCCTGGCGAACCTGCGGGCGGTCCTCGAACGGCGCAGCGGCCGCACCGACCTCCGGCTCGGCGAGCCGGAGTGGGTTTCGCTGTGGCGCGCCAACGTCCGGCTCGCTGCCCGCTACCGCGAGGGGCGCGTGTTCCTCGCCGGCGACGCCGCGCACATCCACTCGCCCGCCGGCGGGCAGGGGATGAACACCGGCATCCAGGACGCGCACAACCTCGGCTGGAAATTCGCGATGGGCGCCTCGCCGGTGCTGCTCGACAGCTACGAGGCCGAACGGCGCCCGGTCGCCGCGGACGTGCTCGCGCTTTCCGACGCGCGCCTCAAGGAGGCGATCGAGGAGCGGAGCATCCCGATCCGCGGGGACGCCCGGACGACGCAGCTCGCCGTGAACTACCGCGGCTCCGTCCTGGCGCGCGACGACCGCGACGAGACGGCCGCGCTGCGCGCCGGCGACCGGGCTCCGGACACGACCGGTCTGTCGACAGTGGACGGTCCGCGCCGGCTGTTCGACCTGACCCGCGGCGGCGGCTTCACGGTGCTGGATTTCGGAAGCGCGACACTGCCACCCGGCCCGCGGACCTTCCGCGTGGTGGACCGGCCGGCCGGTGCCGGCGAAATCGCCGACACCGCCGGTCACCTCGCCGAGGCCTACGGCGCGACCGAGCGCACGCTCGTGCTGATCCGGCCCGACGGCCACCTCGGCCTGATCTCCGACGCGGGGGACGGCGAGGCGGTTTCGGCCTACCTCGCCGCGCTCCGCTAGCCGAAGTTCACGTCACTGCACCACATGTAGGTCTGGTCCAGGTGCGAGGCCTGCCAGATCGTGAAGACCACGTGGTGTCCCCGGTAGGCCCCGGACGTCTGCACGTCGAACGTGATGTCCTTGGCGGGGGCGTACTTCCCGGTCTGGGTGATGAAGTCGAGGTTGCCCCAGCCGAGGCGCTGGGTGGTGGGGTCGAACCCGGTCTTGCTGACGTAGACCCGGAAGTAGTCGGCCCCGTGGCTGGCCTGGTCGTACAGGTGCATCGAGAAGCTGCTGCCGAGGCTGGTCGTCTTCCACGCGCCCGGGGTGTTGAGGGAGTCGTTGCGGGACAACGCGTTGCTGCAGAGCTGACCGTCGGGTGTCGAGCCCTGGAAGTTGCCGCCGAGCCCGTCCCGCAGCGCGCTCATCCAGTTCCACATGGTGTCGGCGTTGGCCTGGAAAGCCTGCCAGCACATGGGGTCCTGCTGCTGCATGGCCGGGTTCGTGTGCTGGCTGCCCCAGTCCGTCCAGCACTGGTAGGCGCGGGTGGCGGGGCTGACGATGGTGCCGTGCGCCGACGCCGCCGGTACCCAGATGAGCAGTCCGGTCAGCGTGGCGATGATCAGCGCGAGGATGTTGCACTTGCGCATGGATGGGCCTCCATTCTCGGCGATGAGGTGGTGCTGATCCATGTGGGAGCGCTCCCAGTGCGGAACGGAGCTTAGCGGCGAATCGGGCAAAGTTCAACCAACAGCACCGCCGGGTTGTTGGACTGTTCCGCACGAGAGCCGGGTCGTTAAGCTGGTGACGTGGCGACCCGGGCGGAGCGGAACGCGACGGACCCCGACCTGGGTGTCCTGTCCGGCCGGCTGCTGTTCGCCGTCCAGCGGGAGCTCTTCGCCACGCTCGCCGCCCAGGGCTTCGACGACCTGAAGCCCCGCCACGGCGCCGTGCTCGCGTACCTGGACGACGGCGGCGTCCGGGCGACCGAGCTGTCCCGCTCGTCCGGGCAGCACAAGCAGATCATCGGGACGCTCGTCGACGAACTGGAAGCACTCGGGTACGTGGAACGGCGGCCCGACCCGCGTGACCGGCGCGCGAAGCTGATCTGCCCCACCGGGCGCGGGCTCGCCCAGATGCGCGCGGCCGACGCGATCATGGCCGCCATCCAGCGGCGGCACGAGGAGCGCGTCGGGCCGCGGGACTACCAGGAGTTCAAGCGGGTCCTCATCGACATCACCGAGCACCAGCGCGGCCGGTCCTGACGTCGATCCACTCGGCGACGGACGGCCAGACCGGGTGCTGGGGCCGCGTGACGTCGAAGTGGGTCCCGCCGTCGACCTCGACGTAACGGCGTTCCCCGCTCTTCTCCGCGTAGCGACGGCTCCACTCGGCCGGGACCACCTCGTCCGCGGTGCCGTGCACCGCCAGCACCGGGACGCCCGCGTCGGCCAGGTCGAGCGGCGACGCCCAGCCGAGGTGTTCGTGCCCGCCCAGGAGGAGGGGGACGACGCCGTCGCCGACGGTTTCGGCGATGGCCGGCCACAGCTCGGGGCGGGCCGGCTCGGGCGCGTCCTCCGGCGGCTCGGCCGCC
>NZ_JAAGNB010000983.1:0-2577 GCF_010550475.1 Amycolatopsis sp. SID8362 | reverse complement strand
GTGGCACTCGGCGGCGCGAGCGACGCGATGGCGACCCGGGTGCTACCCGCGCTCACCCCGCTGACCACGCGCGGGCTGCAGCTGTCGGTGACGCTCGGCCTCGCCGACGAGCTGCTGGCCGCGCTCACGGCGGCCCGCCTCGACCTGGTCGTCTCGTCGGTGCGGCCCCGCGACCGCGCGCTGACCGCGACCCCGATGATCGACGAGGAGTTCGTCCTCGTGGCCGCTCCGGCGCTGGCCCGCGGCATCGACCCGGCGCGGCTGGTGACCGACCCGGTCGCCGCGCTGGCGCACCTGCCTCTCGTCGCCTACGCCGACGAGCTGCCGATCATCCGCCGCTACTGGCGCAGCGAGTTCGGCAGGCGCCCGCCGAACCGGGTCGCGGTGGTGGTCCCGGACCTGCGCGCGGTCCTGGCCGTGGTGATCGCCGGCGCGGGCGTGACGGTCCTGCCCCGCTACCTCGCGGCCGCGGCGCTGGAGGCGGGTTCGGTGGAGCTGGTCCACGAACCCGAGACACCGCCGCTGAACACCTGGTACCTGGTCACCCGCGCCACCCCTCCCCGCCCGGCGGTCACCCTGGTGCGCGACCGGCTGCTCCAGCGCGCCCACGCCTGGGGCTCGCTCTAGCCCGGCCGGCGCGGCTCAGCCCGCGTTGGCCAGGAAGCTCCCGCCCGACGGCGCGTTCTCCATCAGGCACGCGTGGCAGGGCATCCCGCGCAGCCCCTCGAGCACCTCGGCCTCGCCGGGGAAGATCGCTTCGCCGCACAGCGCCGTCAGGTGGGCGGGGATCGGGCCGGTGGGCACGGGGATCAGGTGGCAGACGCGTCTGCTCTCGCCGACGACACCTCGGCGTAGCCGCACCAGCGCGAGCATCCCACCGTTCTCACCCATACCGGAACCGTAGGCCGAACGGCCGAGCCGGGCTTCGTGCCCGCGACCCAATGATCACCGCGGGTGGTGGTCCGCGATACCAAAGTCACGCCGGGGTCAGCACCGCCGCGCCGAGCCGCTGGCACAGGTTGAGCGCCAGTTCGACGTCCAGCCGTCCCTCGCCCAGCCCGCGCGGCAGCAGCTCCTGCGCCTTGCGGACGCGGTACTGGACGGAGTTCTTGTGCATCGTCAGCTCGGCGGCCGCCGCGGTGTAGCTGCCGCCGGAGGCCAGGAACACCCGCAGCGTCTCGCGCAGCCGGCCGCAGTTCTCGTCGTCGGCCGACATCGGCCCGAGCGTGCTCGCGACCCACAGGCGCGCCGCGTTGAGGTCGCTCGTCATCAGCGCCACCGTGCCCACCTCCCGGAAGGTCAGGACGCGGTCGCAGTGCTCACCGGCGGCCAGCGCCAGCGCGTGCACCCGGCGGGCCTGCTGGTGGGTGTCGCGGAAGCCGTCGACGCCGGTGCCGGGGTCGCCGACGGTGACCCGCACCCCCGGGTCGGCGTCCGCGAGCGCCGCGTCCAGGTGCTCGCGGCGGACCGACGCGACCGGCAGCCACGCCCACGCGCCGGCTTCGTCGCGGGGCACGAACAGCGGACGGCCTTCACCGCCGGCGCGCTCCAGCACCGCCCCGGCGACCGACTCCAGGTGCGACAGCACGTCGTGGGCTTCGGACGCGTGCCAGACGACCAGCCCGACGTGCGTGCCGCGCAGCCGGTAGCCGATCACCGCCTCGGCCGCGTCGACGTCGGGCGGACCGCCGTTCTCCCCCAGCAAGTCGAGCACCTTGGCCGCCCGCGCGGCGCTCCGGTTGAGCAGCCAGCGGTCGCGTTCGTCCTGGTAGACGCCCACGAGCTGGCGGACCACCCGGGTGATGAACTCGTAGGCGACCTTCAGCAGCCGGCGCATCATGGCCCCGAGCAGCGCCGCGTCGTCGACCACGCGGATGCACTCCTGGAACCCGAAGTCGAGCATCGCGGCCTGGCCGAGGTCGTAGGCGCGGATCAGGTCGAACACCGGGGTGCCGCGCTGCGCCAGCCGCCGCGCGTACTCCATCGCCGCGGCCGGCGGCTCGACGGTCGCCGGGTCGATGCCGTGCCGGAAGATCTGCAGGGCGGTCTCGATGTTCTGGTAGACACTCGCCGACAGCAGGCTGACCATGCGCTCGTCGTCGTTGACCAGCTGCGGCAGGTCGGCGGCGTACAGCTGGACCAGTTCCCCGGTCAGCTCGGCCGCGCGGTCCGCGAGGGTGGCGGCGATCTGCCGGATGCGCTCCGAGACGACTTCTTCGTCCACCATGGAGCCACTCTACGGGGTCGTGGATCAAGCTATTCGAGGAACTCGTCGATCAAGTCGAACGTCGCACCGGGAGCCTGCAGCGCCGGCATGTGCCCGGCGCCCGGCACGACCTCGAACCGCGCGTCGGCGAACGCGGCCGCGTAGGCCTTGCCGAACGCCGGCGGGACGACGACGTCGTCCTCGCCCCAGATGAGCAGTGCCGGGATCCGGACCCGCGCCAGGCGGCGCAGCAGCTTTGGGTCGGCCAGGCCGGGGCCCGCGTAGGTCCGGAACGCGGCCAGGTCGGCCGGGTCCGGGCCCGGCGCACCGGCCGGTGCCTGCGGCATTCGCACGGGGATGCCGTCGACCTC
>NZ_JAAGNB010000923.1:0-4921 GCF_010550475.1 Amycolatopsis sp. SID8362 | reverse complement strand
TGCTCTCGATGGCCCGCGCGGAGGCCTCCGGCGGCGAGCTGGACCCGGTCGTGCTCGACGAGGCCGTCGCCGAGCGCGTGGCCGACTGGTCGGTGGTCGGCGAGGCCCGCGACGTGCGGCTGGTCGTCGACACCCCGGGCGACGGCGTGTGCGTGCGGATGCCGCCGCGCGGGGCCGAGACGATCCTGGACGCGCTGCTCGACAACGCGCTGAAGTTCACCGCGGCGGGCACCGAGATCCGCGTCGCCGTCGAGCGCGACGGCGACCGCGTGCGCCTGTCGGTCCGCGACCACGGACCGGGCGTGCGGCCGGACGAGCTCGACCGCGCGCTGGACCGGTTCTGGCGCAGCCCGGCCCACCAGAACGTGCCCGGCTCGGGGCTGGGGCTCGCGATCGTCAGCGAGATCGTCGCGCACTCCGACGGCGAACTGGTGCTCGACCTGCCCGAAGGCGGCGGCCTCCGGATCTCGATGACGTTCCCGGCGGCCTAGGTCTTCTGCGCCCGGTAGTAGCGGAGCGCGCCCGGGTGCAGCGGGAGCGGCTGCGTCTCGATGCCGGGGTGGACGTCGATCGACAGCGCCGCCGGGTTGGCGACGGCGAGCTGCTGCCGGGCCGCGAACAGGCCGCTGACCAGCGCCTCGGCGACGTCGTCGCGCATCGACGTGCGCACCACCAGAAAGTTCGGCACCACCAGCGTGGTCACCGGCGCCACCTGGTCGTAGGTGCTCGCCGGGATGGTGGCGGTGCCGTAGACCTCGCTGATCGCCTGCATCTTCGGCATCAGGTCGGCGATGTCGACCAGCCGCAGCCGGCTCTTGTTCTCCGCCAGCTTCGGCGTCGGCAGCCCGCCGGACCAGAAGAACGCGTCGACGTCGTGGTTGAGCAGCGCCGCGACGGAGTCGTCGAGGCCACGGGTGATCGTGCTGACCTCGCCGGTCAGCTCGGCCGCGCCGAGCAGCTTCCCGGCGATGTACTCGACCCCGGAGGACGGCGACCCGATCGCGATCCGGTGCCCGCGCAGCTGCGCCACCGACCGGATGTCGGAGTCCGACCGCACGACGACGTGCAGGTAGTCGTCGTGGATCCGGGCGAGCGCGGCGAGCCCGTGGTTGGCCCGGTACTGGTCCGCGGCGACGTCGGCGGCGACGAAGGCGACGTCGGCCTGCCCGCTCAGCACCCGGCTGACGTTGTCGGGCGACCCCTGGGTCTGCAGCACCTGCGGCCGCTCGATGTCGAGCCCGGCCTGCCAGGCGGTGGCGAGGGTCTGGGCCAGCTTGTCGTAGACGCCGCCGGGGTTGCCCGCGGCGATCCGGAGGTGGACGTCGGCGAAGCCGCTGGTGCAGGCGGTGAGGACGAGGAGGAGGGCAGCCGCCAGCACGAGTCCGCGCGTCCGCCGGGTCCCGGTCACGAGCCGATCGTGCCAGACCCCGGCCGTGGGCGTCAGTCGGTCATACCTGCCACCAGGCGCGCAGCTTGGTCAGTGCGCGGTGCTGTGCCACCCGGACAGAGCCGGGGGACACGCCGACCGCGGCGCCGGTCTCCTCCGCCGAAAGCCCGACCACCACCCGCAGGACGACGATTTCCCGCTGCTGGCGCGGCAACAACGCCAGCAGCCGGCCGAGGCGCCCGTTGAGTTCCGCGCTCAAGGCAGTGGTCTCGGGCTCGGCGTCGAGTGCCGGACGTTCGGGCAGGTCGGGGACCGGCTCGGAACGATCGCGGGCCGCCGCCCGGTGCGCGTCGGCCACCTTGTGCGCCGCGATCCCGTAGACGAACGCCAGGAAGGGACGGCCTTGGTCCCGGTAGGCGGGCAAGGCCGAGAGCACGGCGAGGCAGACCTCCTGAGCGACGTCGTCGGGCGAGACGAGTGAGTGCTGTCCCGCGGGCATCCGGGCCCGGCAGTAGCGCATGACCAGCGGCCGGATGGTCGCCAGCACGCGCTCCACCGACGTGGGCTCGCCGTCGATCGCGAGGGGCAGCGTCGTGTCGAAACCGGTGGCCCGGTCAGCGTCCGCAGGCAACCGGCGCTCCCGGGGTCGGGGTGCAGGTTTCGCGGCCGGTGATGCTGATCGGCCCGGCGGTGAAGTCGGCCCGCAGCAACCACAGCCCACCCACCACGGCGCCGATCACCAGCAGGATCACCAGCACGGTCCGGAGGGTGTTGGGGGTGCTCGTGATGATCTTTTCGATCAGCCCGACGACGTTGCCGCTCACCGGAGCGCCTTCCGCCGGGCCGCGCTGAGCTCTTCGTAGCGGCCGGTCAGCTGTTCCACCTCGCTGTCGCGCAGGCTCAGTGCGCGCAGGAAGACGGTCATCTGGTCGGTCCGCGGCAGGGTGGTCCCGGTCAGCAGCCGGCAGAGCGTGGCACGGGACATCGCCTTGGTGACGTCGCCGTCGGCCTCGCACAGCCGGGCCATCCGGCGCAGCACGTCGGTCTTGCCGAGGTCGTGGCGGAGCATGGCCCGGCGCAGGTCGAGCGCGAGCTCGGCGAGCGGGTCGCCGGGCAGGCCCGGGTTGTGCTTGGTGAACTCCTCGAGCGCGGCGGCCCACCAGACCCGGTGGGCTTCGTGCGCGGGAGCGCCCACACCGGCGGCGATGCTGCGCACCAGCCGCAGCCGGGGCAGTTCGGTGCCGCCGAGCGCGCCGGACACGGCGCTGACGGAGTAGCTGGCCGCCGCCGCGACCGCTTCCAGCGACGTCTCACCGACGAAACCGCGCAGCCATTTCTTCAGCGTTTTGACGGCGGGCCCGGCCTCGGCGGGCAACGCCGATTTCCGTCGCCCCGGCCGCGGGCGGTACGCGGGCACGGGGGTACTCACGAAAGGCGGCACCGGAATCCTCCTCGGTCACGTCGTCCAGGCGAGGCGGTCGCCGCCGAGAGTGCCGGATTGCCGTCCGGGCCGAAGATCCTCGGTGCGACCGAATTACGGAGATCCTTGCCCACCGCGTGACCGGCGGCAACGTTCTGTCATATTCTCCGGAAATAGCCGTGATCGGAACGAGATTCGATCAAGTGCGCTTTTTTCCACCGTTCGTCTCAACGGGGGAACGCCCGGCGGCGGCCGTGACGACAAGGGGGCGAATGGCCGAGGACCTCCGTCGCACCGTCCAGGCGAGGCTCGAAGCCGTGCGGGGCCCGTTGCCGCGGGCCCCGCACCGGGGTCCCGGTCCTGGTGCCGGCGTTTTTTCCGCTGTTCGTCTCAACCGGGGAACGTCCGATGCCGGTCGTGACGACAAGGGGGCGTACGGCTGAGGACCTCCGTCACTTCGTCCAGGCGAGGCTCGCAGCACCGGCGGGGCCCGTTGCCGCGGGCCGCGCACCGCAGTTCATGAGACGAGCTATGGGGACGTGCGAACCTAACGTCGGACCCATGAGTTCTTCCGCCACCCTGTCCACCGCCTCGACCCGGTGGGACGCGCGTCTGTGGGGCGTTCTCCTCACCGTCTCGATCGTCACCGCGCTCGACGCGCTCGACGGGTCGATGGTCGGGGTCGCGCTGCCGGCCATCCAGGCCGAGTTCGGGTTGTCCACCAATGCCCTGCAATGGGTCATCAGCGGGTACGTGCTGGGCTTCGGCGGGCTGCTGCTGCTCGGCGGGCGCACCGCCGATCTGCTCGGGCGGCGGCGCGTCTTCCTCGCCGCCGTGTTGCTCTTCGCCCTGGCTTCGCTGTTCGGCGGGCTCGTCGACGACGGGGCGCTGCTCATCGCGAGCCGCTTCATCAAGGGGGCGGCCGCCGCGTTCACCGTGCCCGCCGCCCTGTCCATCGTGACCACCACGTTCCGGGAAGGGCCCGCGCGGAACAAGGCGATCAGCATCTTCGCCGTGTTCGGGGCCAGCGGGTACTCCGCCGGGCTGGTGTTCTCCGGGCTGCTGACCGAGCTCGGGTGGCGGTGGACCTTCCTGCTGCCCGCGCCGTTCGCCGCGGCCGTGGTCGTCGTGGCCTGGAAGCTGATCCCCGCGTACCGGACCGCGCCTTCCGGGGGCTACGACCTGCCCGGTGCGCTCACCGGGGTCGGGGGCTCGCTGCTGCTGGTCTACGGCGTGGTCGAAGCGCCCGAAACCGGCTGGGCCGCGCCCCGCACGCTGATCACCTTCGCGGTCGCGCTCGTGCTGCTGGTGGCGTTCGTGCTCGTCGAGAAGCGCAGCCGGAACCCCTTGCTGCGCCTCGGCATCTTCCGGTCCGGGCCGCTCGCACGGGCCAACCTCGGCGCCGCGCTGTTCTTCGCGTCCTTCATCAGCGTCCAGTTCGTCGTGATGCTCTACTTCCAGCGCGTGCTCGGCTGGACGCCGCTGCAGACGGCGCTGGGGTTCCTGCCGGCGGCGATGATCGTCGCGTTCGGCTGCCCGCGCGTCGATCCGCTGATCGAGCGGGTCGGGACCACCCGCGGGATCTTCGCCGGCGTGGTCGCGCATGTCTTCGCCTACGCGCTGTTCCTGCGCGTCGACGAGCACTCCGGGTACGTCGGCTCGGTGCTGCCCAGCATGGTCCTGCTCGGGCTCGGCTTCACGCTCGCCTTCCCGTCGTTCAACATCCAGGCCACGGCCGGGATCCCGGACGGCGAGCAGGGCCTGGCGGGCGGCCTGGTCAACACCTCGCTGCAGGTCGGCGGCGCGATCGGCCTCGCCGTCGTGACGGCGGTGCTGACCGCGGCCGGCGGCGGCGAGGTCACGCCCGCCGCGCTGCTGCGGGGTTGGTCGCCGGCGATCGCCGTGGTCACCGGCTTCACGGTGGCCGGCCTGTTCGTCGCGCTCGCCGGGCTGCTGGCCCGCCGCCGGGTCGTGGTGCCGGACGCCGAGCCGGAGCTCGAAACCGTTTAGCGGAGGGTCGCGACGCCGGCCAGGAAGATGTCGACGCCTGCGAGGAACTGCTCGCGGTCGTCGTGCTCGGCCAGCCGCGTCGCGGCCTTGCGCACGAACGGGTA
>NZ_JAAGNB010000878.1:0-2637 GCF_010550475.1 Amycolatopsis sp. SID8362 | reverse complement strand
GGGCGCGCTGCCCGCGGGCGGCCGTCCCGGCTCGCCGGTGTTCGGCCAGTACAACCCCGCCAACGGCGACCCGGGCGACTACGTCGTCGTCGGGGCCAACGGGCGGCCGACCACGCGCGAGGAAAGCCGGCGCGTCGACACCTCGCCGGTGGCCGACCGGCGGTGGAACGACGAGCCCGAGCCCGTCGTCGTGCCGTCCGACCTGCGCGCGCCCGAATCCGGGTTCAGCGACTACCCGGCGCAGGACGCGCCCCGGACGCCGGGGGTGCGGGCCCAGCCGCGTCGCGTCGACCCGGAAGTCGTCGCCGGCAAGCCCGTGTTCGTGCTGTACCGGCCTTCGCGGGGCATCGAGGTCCGCGAGGAACCGCGGGACACCGACCAGGTCATGGGGCGGTGACGGATGCCGATCCGCACCAACCGCGGCCGCGCCGCGGTCTACCGGCGCCTGTGGGGGTGGCCGCTGCGCTCGCCGCGCCACCTCATCGGCGCGCTCGTGTTCCTCGCCATCCTCATCACCGCGCTCGGCATCGTGCTGCCCAAGGTCGTCGGCAAACCGCAGGCGAAGGCGTCGCCGACCACCGGGACCACGACGTCGGTGACCACGACCCCGCCGGGCGTCGCGGCGCCGGTGCCGACGTCGAACCTGCCGACGCGGCTGTCGACGCCGCTGGCCACGCCGACCCCGGCCCCGCCGAACGCCGACGCCATCCGCGTCGCCAAGGAGTGGGCCGCGGCCTGGGTGAACCACCCGGCAGGCATGACCTCCGAGCAGTGGCTCGCGCAGCTGAAGCCGTTCACCACCGAGGAGTACCTGCCGGTGATGGGCACGGTGGACCCGGCCAACATCCCGGCGACGAAGGTGACCGGTGAGCCGGTCGTCGGCACGTCCTACCCGAACTCGGTGCAGCTGACCATCCCGACCGACGGGCCCAAGCTCGCGATCACGGTCGTCAGCACCAACGCCGGCTGGCGCGTCGCCGACTACGACCAGGCGAGCTGAGCGTGCGGCGCCTGGGGTTGTGGCTGGGGCTGGTCGTGTTCGTCGCGATCGGCGCACTGGCCGTGACCGCGGTCGCCGCGAAGGTCGTCATCGACAACCAGCAGGCCCAGGCGGGGGGCATGTCGCTGATGAGCTGCGACGCCTCGGTCGGGCCGACCCAGCCCGGCCAGGGCGAGCGCGGCACGGTCGACGCGTCGAAGCTCGACGACGAGCAGCGCGGGATCGTCTCGGTGATCATCTCGGTCGGCAAGCAGCGGTCGCTGGCGCCGCGCGCGTGGCAGGTCGCGATCCAGGCCGGGATGACCGAGTCCGGGCTGCACAACCTCACCTACGGCGACCGCGACTCCCAGGGCATCTTCCAGATGCGCCCGTCGATGGGCTGGGGCTCGGTCGCGCAGATCACCGACCCGAACTACGCGGTGAACAAGTTCTACGACGTCCTGCTCGCGGTGCCGGACTGGGAGAACAAGCGCCCGGGCGACGCGGCGCAGGCGGTCGAGCGGTCGGGCTTCCCGGACCGCTACCACAAGTGGGAGCCGATGGCGGCGACGCTGGTGGAGAACGTCGGCCAGGTCGTCGACGTCGTCGCCTGCGGCACCGGCGTCGGCCAGCTGCTGCCGCCGAGCCAGGCGGCGGCGAAGGCGATCAGTTTCGCGCTGGGCGAGCAGGGTAAGCCGTACGTGTGGGGCGCCACGGGCCCGAACTCGTACGACTGTTCGGGACTGATGCTCCGCGCCTACGAGTCGGCCGGGATCATCCTGCCGCGCGTGTCCCGCGACCAGTACCACGCCGGCGCGTTGCTGCCGGTCCGCGAGGCGCAGCCGGGTGACCTGATCTTCCTGGCCACCGATCCGTCGGACCCGAACAGCATCCACCACGTGATGATGTACCTGGGCGACGGCAAGGTCGTGGAAGCCCAGCAGACGGGTGTGCCGGTGCACACGAGGCCGTTCAAGTTCGACGAGGCGGAAGTGGTTCCGCAGGCGGTCCGCCCCGGCGTTTAGCATGGGTCGCAGAGGGCCTTGACACGAATCGGCCGATTCACCCGACGTCGCGGCGCTTTCCACGAGCAGGCGGCCGCGTACTGGCAGAGGATGAGCACGTGGGACGTAAATTCGGCAAGCGAGGCAAGTCCGGCGGCGGCGAGCCCCGGGACCCGGCGTCGCTGTTCGGCGCGCCCCAGCCGCCCCGGCAGTCGGCGCGTCCCGCGTCCAGCACGCCCCTCGCCGACCAGCTGAGCCAGGGCTACCCGGGCGTGGACGCTGGCTACGTCGTGCTGCCCAGGTCCCTGGCGGAGGGCATGTCCCTGCCGTGGCAACACCAGATGGCGGCTCTGCTGGCCCAGTTCCACGCAGAGCACGCGCGGCTGACCTGGCCGATCTACCGGGTGGTGCCTTCGCGGTACGAGAAGCTGGCGGACCTCGACGAGGAGCAGCTCGCGGAGGCGGGCTACCTGGTGGAGATGGACGCCGACGGCGAGATGGTGTACCGCGAGCGGAGCGGCCGGAAGGTCGAGGACCCGCTGAACACGACGGTGCTGGTGTCGTCGTTGGACCCGATCCCGAAGCCGGCGGCGCGTCCGGCCCCGCCGCCGGGGGCGCGTCCGGCGCCCGGGGCGCCGGCCCCGATGAACATCG
>NZ_JAAGNB010000839.1:0-9352 GCF_010550475.1 Amycolatopsis sp. SID8362 | reverse complement strand
GGGGCGGCGGCCTGTTCTACGGCGCCTACCAGCGGACCTACCAGGGCCTGCGGGTCGTCGGCGGGGACGCGGTCGTCGTCGCCGACGGGGCCGGGCGCGTGCGCGGCACCAGCGCCGCCGAGTCCGCCCCGATCACCGTCGGGACGCAGGCGCTCGTCGACGCCGCGAAGGCCGCCGCCACCGCGCGCGCTCAACTGCCCACTGTGGACAGTGTGGGCACGCCGGAGAAGGTCGTGCTGGCCGGCACGAGCCCGAAGCTGGCGTACGAGGTCGTCGTCGCCGGGCGCACCACGAAGGCACCGAGCCACCTGCACGTGTTCGTCGACGCGGCCACCGGCGCGGTGCTCGACACGCGGGACGACGTGAAGACGTTCGCCTCGGGCACCCGGACCGAGGCCCAGCCCGGCACGGTGAACGTCGCCGGCACCGGCAACAGCTACTACGTCGGCAACGTCTCCATCGACACGACGCAGTCCGGCAGCACCTACACGATGCGCGACCCCGCCCGCACCGGCCTCAGCTGCGGCCGCGAGGGCGGCGCCGTCTACAGTGGACCGGACAACAACTGGGGCAACGGCTCCGGAACCGACCTCGAAACCGGCTGTGTCGATACGCTGTTCGGGTCCCAGACCGAGTGGAAGATGCTCGGCGACTGGCTGGGCCGCAACGGCATCAACGGCAACGGCGGCGGCTACCCGGCTTCGGTGGGGCTGTCCGACGTCAACGCCTATTGGAACGGTTCGTCGACGCACTTCGGGCACTCGCAGGACAACCAGCGTCAGGCCACTTCGATCGACGTCGTCGCCCACGAGTACGGGCACGCCATCTTCCAGACCACCCCGGGTGGCGCGGGTTCCGGCAACGAGAACGGCGGCCTCAACGAGTCCACCGGCGACATCTTCGGCGCGCTGACCGAGGCGTACGCGAACAACGCCAAGGACACGCCGGACTACGAGGTCGGCGAGGGCGTCAACCTGGTCGGCCAGGGCCCGATCCGCTACATGTACCAGCCGTCGAAGGTCGGCGACCCGAACTGCTACTCGTCGTCGATCCCGAGCACCGAGGTGCACGCGGCGGCCGGCCCGCAGAACCACTGGTTCTACCTGCTGGCCGAGGGCTCGAACCCCGGTGGCGGCAAGCCGTCCAGCCCGACCTGCAACAGCTCGTCGGTCACCGGCGTCGGCATCCAGAAGGCCGGCAAGATCTTCTACAACGGCCTGCTGAAGAAGACCTCGTCGTGGAACCACAAGGCCGCCCGCAAGGCGACCCTCGAAGCCGCGATCGCGCTCTTCCCGGGCAGCTGCACCGAGTACAACGCCACCAAGGCCGCGTGGGACGCCGTCTCCGTCACCACGGTCAGCGGTGAGCCCACCTCGTGCAGCGGTGGCGGCGCCGACTACTCGGTCGCGTTGAACCCGGCTTCGGGTTCGGTGGAGCCGGGCGCCTCGGCGACCACCACGCTCAGCACCACGATCACGTCCGGCGCGGCGCAGTCGATCACGCTGTCGGCGTCGGGCCTGCCCGCCGGTGCGACGGCGACGTTCAACCCCGCCACGATCCAGTCGGGTGGTTCCTCGACGCTGACGATCGCGACTTCGACGTCGACCCCGACGGGCAGCTTCCCGATCACCATCACCACCGACGGGGCCACCACCGACCACACGGTGCAGTACACGCTGAGCGTCGGGACGTCCTCGTGCGCCCCGGTGACCAACTCGACGCGCCTCGACATCCCGGACTACCCGGCGAGCGCGGTCAACAGCCCGGTCACCGTCAGCGGCTGCGCGCGCAACGCGTCCAGCACCACGAAGGTCGAGGTGCACATCGTCCACACCTACCGCGGTGACCTGGTCCTCGACCTGGTCGCGCCGGACGGCACCGCCTACCGGCTGAAGAACTCCGGCAGCGACTCCGCCGACAACATCGACACCACCTACACCGTGAACGCTTCTTCGGAAGCCGCGAACGGCGCGTGGCAGCTCCGCATCCGAGACGTCGGCCCCGCCGACACCGGTTACCTGTCCTCCTGGACGTTGACCGTCTGATGAATCCCGAAGCCGTCACTTTCACGTGAAAGTGACCACCTGGGGGCGGCACTTTCACGTGAAAGTGCCGCCCCCAGAGTTGTCCCCAACCCCCACCGAAGGAATTCACCGCCATGAAGTGGAAGAGCAAGATCGGCGCCGGGGTCACCGCCCTGGCCGCTGTGCTGGGTGTGGTGACCGCGCCGGCGGCCACCGCCGCTCCGGCTGCCGCCCTCGCCGCGCCGGACATCTCACTGGCCAACATCAAGGCCCACCTCAACCAGCTGCAGACCATCGCCAACAACAACGGCGGCACGCGGTCACCGCGCGGCGCCGGGTACGCGGCCTCGGTGTCCTATGTGGAAAACCTGCTCAAGAACGCCGGCTTCACCACGACCCGCCAGACGTGCACGAGCTGCATCGGCCAGTCGCAGAACCTGATCGCCGAGTGGCCGCAGGGCGACGCGAGCCAGGTCATCATGCTCGGCGCGCACCTCGACTCGGTGAGCGCCGGCCCCGGCATCAACGACAACGGCTCCGGCAGCGCGTCGATCCTCGAAACCGCGCTGACGCTGGCGCGCACCAACCCCGCGATGGCCAAGCGCGTCCGGTTCGCCTGGTGGGCCGACGAGGAGTCCGGCCTGGTCGGCTCCAAGTACTACGTCAACAACCTGCCCAGCACCGAGCGCACGAAGATCAAGACGTACCTCAACTTCGACATGATCGGCTCGAAGAACTGGGGCTACTTCGTCTACGACGACGTCGCTTCCGTCAAGGCGATCTTCGACGAGTACTTCTCCTCCATCGGCATCCAGACCGAGGGCGACAGCGAAGGCGACGGCCGCTCCGACCACGCGTCGTTCAAGAGCGCGGGCATCCCGGTCGGCGGCCTGGCCACCGGCGCCGGCGACATCAAGAGCTCGGCGCAGGCGCAGAAGTGGGGCGGCACCGCGGGTTCGCCGTTCGACAACTGCTACCACCGCGCCTGCGACACGACGGCCAACATCCCGGACACCCCGCTGGAGAAAAACTCCGACGCCATCGGGTACGCGCTCTGGAAGCTCGCCGTCGCCACGACGCAGGGGAACGACTACTCCGTCGCGCTGACCCCCACGGCGGGCACCGTCCAACCCGGACAGTCGCTGCAGGTCGCGGTGAACACCACCACGACGTCCGGTAGCGCGCAGTCGATCTCGCTGTCCGCTTCGGGCCTGCCCGCGGGCGCGACGGCGTCGTTCAGCCCGGCCACCATCCAGTCCGGCGGCTCCTCGACGCTGACCATCTCGACGTCGGCTTCGACGCCGACCGGCACCTTCCCGGTCACCGTCACGGCCGACGGGGCGAACGCCGACCACACGGCGTCGTTCACGCTCGGCGTCGGGACTTCGTCGTGCGGGCCGGTGACCAACTCGACGCGCCTCGACATCCCGGACTACCCGGCGAGCGCGGTGAACAGCACGGCGAACGTCGACGGCTGCGCGCGCAACGCGTCCGGCACCACCAAGGTCGAGGTGCACATCACCCACACCTACCGCGGTGACCTGGTCATCGACCTCGTCGCCCCGGACGGCACGGCGTACCGGCTGAAGAACTCCAGCAGCGACTCGACGCCGAACCTCGACACCACCTACACCGTCAATGCTTCCTCGGAAGCCGCGAACGGGGCCTGGCAGCTGCGGATCCGGGACGTCGGCCCGGCCGACACCGGCTACCTCTCCTCCTGGACCCTGACCGTCTGATCCACCCCCGGGGCGGCACTTTCACGTGAAAGTGCCGCCCCCAGGTGGGCACTTTCACGTGAAAGTGCGAGTTGTCTAGACCACCCGTTCGTAGGTAGTCACCGGTTCCCCGCGGCCCATATCGTGATCGGACACGCCGCGTACGCCCCTCAACGACGATGGGAGCCGGTATGTCCGGTCGCAGAACCCGCCTGTTCGGAACCCTTCTGGCAGCGGTGCTGGCCGTCCCGCTGCTCGTGTCGGCCCCCGCGCAGGGGGCGGTGCAGGCCGACACGTGCGCGGTGAAACCGCGGCCCGCGGGCAAGGTCCTCCAGGGGTACTGGGAAAACTGGGACGGCGCCGCGAACGGCGTCCACCCCGGCCTGGGCTGGGTCCCGATCACCGACAGCCGGCTGGCCCAGCACGGCTACAACGTCATCAACGCCGCCTTCCCGGTGATCCGCTCCGACGGCACGGTGCTGTGGGAGAACGGGATGGACGCCGGCGTGAAGGTGTCGACACCCACCGAGATGTGCGCGGCGAAGGCCGCGGGCGCGACGATCCTGATGTCCATCGGCGGCGCGGCGGCTGGTATAGACCTGTCCTCGTCGACGGTGGCCGACCGGTTCGTCGCCACGGTCGTCCCGATCCTGAAGCAGTACAACTTCGACGGGATCGACATCGACATCGAGACCGGGCTCACCGGCAGTGGCAACATCAAAACGCTCTCGGCGTCGCAGTCGAACCTGATCCGGATCATCGACGGCGTGCTCGCGCAGATGCCGACGGGCTTCGGGCTCACGATGGCACCGGAAACCGCGTACGTGACCGGCGGCAGCATCACCTACGGCTCGATCTGGGGCGCGTACCTGCCGATCATCAAGAAGTACGCGGACAACGGCCGGCTGTGGTGGCTGAACATGCAGTACTACAACGGATCCATGTACGGCTGCGCCGGCGATTCGTACCAGGCCGGGACCGTGCAGGGCTTCACCGTGCAGACGCAGTGCCTCAACAACGGCCTGGTCGTGCAGGGCACGACGATCCGCGTCCCCTACGACAAGCAGGTCCCGGGCCTGCCCGCCCAGCCCGGCGCCGGCGGCGGATACATGTCGCCGAGCCTGGTTTCCCAGGCGTGGCGGTCGGTTCCGGGAATCAAGGGCCTGATGGACTGGTCGATCAACTGGGACGGCTCGAAGGGCTGGACGTTCGGCGACAACGTCAAGTCCTTGCAGGGCCGGTAGTTCAGGAGTCGCCCGCCGGAATGGGGTCGTCGTACTCCCCCGGCGGGCCGGCGTATTCGCGGCCGCCGCCGTCCGGGAAGGGCCAGGGGTTCGGGACGCAGCCGTGCAGCCCGAGCGTCTGCTGCTCCATCACCGGCGCCCGCTTTCCCGGGCCGGGGCACAGCTCGTGGCCCTGGCCGAGCCGGTGCCCGGTCTCGTGCGTGACCATGTACTGCCGGTAGACGTCGAGCGGAGCCCCGTAGTTCGGCACGGCGTTGGCCCAGCGGGCGACATTGAGCACGACGTTGCTGCCGTTGCGGCAGGACGTGTAGCTGTCCGCCGTGCCACCGCACAGCTTGTCGCGGCTGGCGGGCGTGGCCAGGTAGATCGTGAAGTCGGCGCTGTCGGCCGGGCCGACCTGCTGCAGCCGCCACTGCCCGCCGGCGGTCCAGCCGCGGGGGTCGCCGAGGATGCCGCGGATCTTCTTCGCGAAGTCGGCGGGCCCGACGCCGTCGATGTCGGTCTCGAGCGCGATCCGGTACCGCATCAGGCGGCCTTGGGTGCCGGCGACCTCGTCGCTGCCCGGCGTGAACATCCACTGCCCGGACCCGGTCCGCGGGAAGGTGATGGCCACCTCGACGGGCGCGGCCTGCGTCACCGGCGCAGCAGGTTCCTCGGGCGGCGGCGGCAACGCGGTCGCTTCCCCGATGGCGGTGCGGATCGGCCCGGCCGCGGGCGCGGCCACCGGCTGCCCCTCACAGGCGGTGAGCACCACGGCCACCGCCACGGCGAGCGCGCCGGCAAGCGCGGCTCGGCCAGCGGTTTTGGGCATGGGTCCTCCCCGGGTGCGCGGCTTCACCAGTGGATACGGGCGGGGTCCGCGAAAAGTTGCGGTGACGTGTGGCGACGCTGCGTCACCGCAGCTCAGGACGGGCGAGTGTGACGACGGCCACAGCGCTCAGCCCAGGAACTTGCGGAGCACCTCCGCGACCTGCCGGATCTCCGCCGTCCGGACGTTCTCCTGCTGCGTGTGCGCCAGCGTCGGGTTGCCCGGCCCGAAGTTCACCGCCGGCATGCCCAGCGCCGCGAAGCGGGCCACGTCCGTCCAGCCCAGCTTCGCCGCCGCGCGGCCGCCCGCCGCCGTCACCAGTTCCGCCGCCGCCGGGGCCGACAGGCCCGGCAGCGCCCCCGGGGAAAGGTCCACAACGGACAGTTCGTAGCCGTCGAAGACCTCGCGCAGGTGGCGTTCCGCCGCTTCCGGGGAGCGGTCCGGGGCGAAGCGGTGGTTGACCGTCAGCACCGCCGCGTCCGGGACGACGTTGCCCGCCACCCCGCCGCTGATCGCGGTCGCCTGGAGGCCCTCGCGGTAGGTCAGGCCGTCGATGTCGACGATCCGCGGCTCGTACTCGGCCAGCCGCCGCAGCGGCCCGGCCAGCGCGTGGATCGCGTTCTCGCCCATCCACGCCCGCGCCGTGTGCGCGCGCTTGCCGGTGAACCGCAGCTCGACGCGCATCGTGCCCTGGCAGCCGGCCTCGATGACGCCGTTCGACGGCTCGCCGACGATCGCCAGGTCGCCCGCCAGCCACTCCGGCAGCTCGCGCTCGATCCGGCCGAGGCCGTTCTTGACCGCCTCGACCTCTTCGTTGTCGTAGAAGACGAAGGTGACGTCGTGCTTCGGCGACGGCAGCGTCGCGGCCAGGTGCAGGAAGACGGCGTCGCCGCCCTTCATGTCGACCGAGCCGAGGCCGTGCAGGACCTCGTCGTCGCCGGTGCCTTCGCGCCGCGACGGGAAGTTGCCGTTCTCCGGCACGGTGTCCAGGTGCCCGGCCAGCACGACCCGCGAGCCGCGGCCGAGGTTCGTGCGCGCGAGGACGGCGTCGCCGTTGCGGACGACCTCGAGGTGCGGCGCCTGTTCCCGGAGCGCTTCCTGCACCAGCGTCGCGAGCTCGGCTTCCGAACCGGACACGCTGAAGACGTCCACGAGGGCCGCGGTCAGGTCGACGGGATCGGCGCGCAGGTCGAGGCTCATGCCCGGCACGCTACCGTGAGGGTGTGCGTAGGTTCCCGGTCGCCGTGGGCGGCACGTTGCTGGTCCTCGTCCTGTCCGGCTGTGGCAGCGAGGCCGGCCCCACGCCCAAGCGGGGCGGCGAGCCGGGCCCGGACGCGCTCCCGACGAAACTCGACGCGCTGACCGCCGACCAGTGCTACGCCAGCCCGCGCACACAGCTGCCGAAGGGCTGTGAGAAGTACGTCACCGAGGTCGGCAACGTCCCGGGCGCGGCCCGCAAGCGCGCGGACGACCGCGACCCGCAACTCGTCGCCGAAGCGGACAAGCTCGACACCGCCGTGAAGGCGTTCCGCGGCGCGAGCTGCACGACCGTGCCGGACGCGGGCGGCCCCTGCACGCAGGCGCTCGTCGACATCGCCGGCGCGCTGAGCGACCTGAAGAAGCAGGTAGACGCGCGGCCCACGAGTGGTTGATCCGCGTCACTCGACTACGGTGAGGGCCGTGAGCGAGCAGAGCCCGAACCCCGAAACGACCGGCGCCAGCGGCGTCGGGCTGGCCACCGTCGCGACCGACGGGACGGTCCTCGACACCTGGTACCCGCAGCCCAAGCTCGTCGAGGGTGGTACGCCCGGTACCGAGCGCCTGAGCGCGGCGGAAGCCACCGAACTCCTCGGCGAAGCGGCCGCGGGCCTGCTCGGCCCGGACACCGACCGCGGGGTCGAGGTCGTCGCCGTCCGGACCACGATCGGCAAGCTCGCCGACGCCCCGGCCGACACGCACGACATGTACCTGCGGCTGCACCTGCTCTCGCACCGGCTGGTCCGGCCGCACGGCCAGAACCTCGACGGCATGTTCGGCCTGCTGGCCAACGTCGTGTGGACCAACCACGGCCCGTGCCCGGTCGAAGGCTTCGAGCAGACGCGCCTGCGGCTGCGGGCGCGCGGCACGGTCACCGTGTACAGCGTGGACAAGTTCCCGCGGATGGTCGACTACGTTATGCCGTCCGGCGTCCGGATCGGCGACGCGGACCGCGTCCGGCTCGGCGCCCACCTGGCGGCCGGCACCACGGTCATGCACGAGGGCTTCGTCAACTTCAACGCCGGCACGCTCGGCGCGTCCATGGTCGAAGGCCGGATCTCGGCGGGCGTGGTCGTCGGCGACGGCTCGGACGTCGGCGGCGGCGCGTCGATCATGGGCACGCTCTCGGGTGGCGGCAAGGAGACGATCTCGCTGGGCGAGCGCTGCCTGATCGGCGCGAACGGCGGCATCGGCATCTCCCTGGGCGACGACTCGGTCGTCGAGGCCGGCCTGTACGTGACGGCGGGGACGAAGGTCGTCGTCGAGGGCAAGGTCGTGAAGGCGCTCGAGCTCAACGGCATTTCCGGCGCGGTGTTCCGCCGCAACTCGGGCACCGGCGCGGTCGAGGTCGTGCCGCGGACGGGCACCGGGGTCGAGCTGAACGCGATGCTGCACGCCAACGACTGAGCGCGTTCGTTCACCTACCATTCATGAGGTGACCACCGAATCGTTGCCTCGCACCCCGGCCGAGCTGGGCCTGCCCGACGCACCGGTGGAAGCCGGGCCCGCCGACCCGGCCGGGCACCACGTGCGGGCCAAGCTCGACCGGGAGATCCGCGCCCTGCTCGCGTACGAACCGGGCACGCGATCGGGCGCGGACCCCGAGGACCTGCACCAGATGCGCGTCGCCCTGCGGCGGATGCGCAGCGTGCTCAAGCTGTCCGGCGGGCTGGTCGGCGACGGCGCCGAGCCGGTGCGCGCGGAACTCGGCTGGCTCGGGCAGTCGCTCGGCGAGGTGCGTGACTACGACGTCCTGATCGGGCACCTGCGCGAGGTCATCGCCGACTTCGAGGTCCGCGACCAGGCCGCCGGGCGCCGCCTGGTGTCCCGGTTCGTCACCGAGCGCGCGGCGGCGAAACGGCGGCTGACCCAGGCCCTGACCAGCGCCCGCTATTCGACGCTGCTGCGCGAGGTCAGCCTGCTCACTCGCTCGAGCGCCGAGGTGCCCGACCAGCCGCACGACCTGGTCGACGGGCTCGCGAAGCCGCACCGCAAGCTCGCGAAGGCCGTCCGCGCGCTGCCCGCCGACCCGCCGGACGACGACCTGCACGCCCTGCGCATCCACGGCAAGAAGCTGCGGTACGCCGCCGAGCTGGCCCAGACGTCGGCGAAGAAGAAGCGCGCGAAGCGAATCAAGGCGCTGATCAAGGCGACCAGGGACTTCCAGACAGTGCTGGGCGACCACCAGGACGCGGTCATCGCGGCCGAGCGGATGCGCGCGGTAGTGGCGACGGCCGACGGCGAGGTCGGCTTCGTCGCGGGCCGCATCGCCGAGCGCGAGCTGGCCCGCCGCACCGAGGC
>NZ_JAAGNB010000791.1:0-13352 GCF_010550475.1 Amycolatopsis sp. SID8362 | reverse complement strand
CCGGCGACGCCGACACCACCCGGGCCCGGCTGCGCCGGAGCCTGGCGGCGAAGCGCGCGTCGGGTGCGGCGAAGGTGCTCGGCATGTCCACCACCCGCCGCGCGGCGGTGGTGGCGATCGTGGTGTGCGCGCTGGCGTTCACCATCGCCGTGCCCCTGCGCACCTACCTCGCCCAGCGGACCGAGGTCCGCGAACAGCAGGCGCAGCAGGCACAGCTGCAGCAGGAGGTCGCTCAGCTCCAGGGCCGCAAGGCGGAGCTGAGCGACCCCGCGCAGGTCGAGGCCGAAGCCCGCCGGCGGCTGCGGTACGTCAAGCCGGGCGAGACGCCGTACATCGTCCAGCTGCCGGAGGACAAGGCACCGGACGCGGCCCCGCCGTCGGGACAGCAGCAGGTCGCGGGCGGCTCCTGGTACGAGAACCTCTGGAACCAGGTCTCGGGCGGCTGAAGCCGAACCCGTCACTTTCGTGGGGAAAGATGCGTCCAGGACCCCTCGCGGCATCACTTTCGTAGGGAAAGATGCGTCTCCGGGTGCGTCGCGTGGGCGCGGTCTGGGTGGTGCGGCCCACGCATTAACCTGGACGGTGTGAACAGCACGCAGCAGCACCGGTTCGAGCCCGTCACCGAAGCCGACCGCGAGGTCATCGCGGAGCAGCTCGGGCGGCCGCCGCGGGCGTTGCGCGCCGTCGCCGCGCGGTGCCCGAGCGGGCACCCGTCGGTGGTGCAGACCAGCCCGCGGCTGGAGAACGGCACCCCGTTCCCGACGCTGTACTACTTGACCTGCCCCAAGCTCAATTCCATGATCGGCACCATCGAGGCGTCCGGGATCATGAAGGAGATGACCGAGCGCCTCGCCACCGATCCCGAGCTGGCCGCGCAGTACCAGCGCACCCACGAGACGTACCTCGCCGAGCGCGACGCCATCGAGCCGCTCGGCCACCAGGTCACCGCCGGCGGCATGCCCGGGCGTGTCAAGTGCCTGCACGTGCACGTGGCCCACACGCTCGCGGTGGGTCCGGGGGTGAACCCGTTCGGTGACGAGACCCTTGCCATGCTTAAGGCGAACGGGTGGCCCTCGGGCGACTGTGCCGCGTAACACTCGCGCCGCGTGAAGAGATAACTGGGCTGGGTGAGCGAAAACCCCGATCGGGCCTCTCGAAGGGGTGAAACCTTGCCTCGGGTACGGCAGGCTGTCACCCGAGAGCGGGATCGATTCGGCCAGGAGGACTCTGAGTCATGCGCGTGCGGCGGCTGCCAGACGCGGTCGGGAGCTACACCCGAAGACTCGGGCTCCGCCACCGCACGGCGTATCCGCTGATCACCGGCATCTTCGCGGTGATCCCGGCCCTGCTCGCCGGCGGCGGCACCCTCGGCTGGCTCGGCGGGAGCGGTGACCACACCCGCGACGCCGCGCTCGGCCAGGGTTACGACCCCGGCCACGCGGCCATCCAGCAGATCGCCGTCGACGGCACCCTCCCGGGCGCGCCCACCCCGCTGCCCCTCCCGGCCTACGAGCTCCCCGACGGCCCGCTCGGTATCCCGGCCACCGCGCTCGCCGCGTACCAGAACGCCGCCGACATCCTCGGCCGCGAGCAGGCCGCGTGCCACATCGACTGGGCCCTGATCGCCAGCATCGGCCGCATCGAGTCCAACCACGCCCGCGGCGGCTACGTCGACGCGAACGGCACCACGCGCGAGCCGATCCTCGGCCCGCAGCTCAACGGCCAGGGCGGGTTCGCCGCGATCCCGGACACCGACCAGGGCCTGCTGGACACCGACCCGGTGTGGGACCGCGCGGTCGGCCCGACGCAGTTCATCCCGGGAACGTGGAAGGGCTACGCCTCGGACGGCAACGGCGACGGCAAGTCCGACCCGAACAACATCTACGACGCGGCGCTGGCCACCGGCCGCTACCTGTGCTCCGGCGGGTTCGACCTGGCCAAGCCGGACCAGCTGCGCGGCGCGATCTACCGGTACAACAACTCCGACACGTACGTGAACACGGTGATCCTCTGGGCCGACGCCTACCGCAACGGCATCATGCAGGTCCCGGACAGCACGGTCCCGATCGGCGCCCCGAACGCGGCGCTGGCCCCGGCGCCGCCGCCGGTCCCGCCACCCCCGGTGCCGACGACGACGCCGACCAGTGC
This sequence comes from Amycolatopsis sp. SID8362, assembly GCF_010550475.1. Lineage (NCBI taxonomy): Bacteria > Bacillati > Actinomycetota > Actinomycetes > Pseudonocardiales > Pseudonocardiaceae > Amycolatopsis > Amycolatopsis sp. SID8362. The sequence goes on along the minus strand of NZ_JAAGNB010000791.1, from coordinate 11,204 downwards.
GCCGCCGACGACGACGACCACGCCGACGCCGACCGTGCCGACGTCGAAACCGACGGTGCCGTGTGCCTCGCCGACGACGACGGTGACCACGACCACGGTGATCAGCACGACGACCACTCCGCCGCCGGACACCACCTCGCCGCCGCCGGAATCCACGTCGGGACCGCCGAGCACGACCCCGGCCCCGACGTGCGGGCAGGTGGTCACGTCGGTCTCGACCACCACCACGACCACGACCGTGGGGACGACGACGGCCGCCGGTTAGGGTGATCGCATGCCTCGTGTTGCCGCGATCGACTGTGGGACCAACTCCATCCGCCTGCTCGTCGCCGAGCTGACGCCGCGCCACGACGGCACGGTCGACCTGCGCGACCTGCACCGCGAGATGCGGATCGTCCGGCTCGGCCAGGGCGTCGACGCCACCGGGCAGCTCGCGCCCGAAGCGCTCGAGCGCACGCGCGCAGCCCTCGCCGACTACACGATCGCCGCGCGGCGCAAGGGCGTGGAGAAGGTGCGCATGGTCGCCACCTCCGCCACCCGGGACGCGAAGAACCGCGACGACTTCTTCCGCATGACCCGCGAGACCCTCGGCGTCGAGGCCGAGGTGATCAGCGGCGACGAGGAAGCCCGGCTCAGCTTCACCGGCGCCGTCGGGGAACAGGACCCGGACGACGGCCCCTTCGTGGTGGTCGACGTCGGCGGCGGCTCGACCGAGCTGGTCCTCGGCACCTGGGACGGCAGGCAGGCCGAGGTGCTCGCCGCGAAGTCCGTCGACATCGGCTGCGTCCGGATCACCGAGCGCGCCCTCAAGAGCGACCCGCCGACCGCCGACGAGATCGCCGCCGCCCGCGACCTGGCCGGCAAGGTCCTGACCGACGCGTTCGACGTGGTCGACGTCGCCCGCGCGCGCACGTGGGTGGGCGTCGCCGGCACGGTGACCACGCTGTCCGCGATCGCGCTGGGACTGCCGGAGTACGACAGCGACCGGGTCCACCTGTCCAAGCTGAGCCCGGCGGACATCGACCGGCTGGCGTCGGAGCTGCTGCAGAGCGACCACGCCACCCGCGCGGCCAACCCGGTGATCCACCCGGGCCGCGTCGACGTCATCGGCGGCGGCGCGGTAGTGGTCCAGACCCTCGCCGAGCAGCTCGCGGCCCGAGGTGGGCCGACGGAGCTGATCGTGAGCGAGCACGACATCCTGGACGGCATCGCCCTGTCGCTGGCCTGAGCGGGCGCCGAGATGTAGTGAATGACTCATTCATGTCGTCAGACGACAGGAATGAGTCATTCACTACATGCGGCGGCAGGGGCGGCGGGACCCGCGCGTGCGAGCCCGGCCCGGGGCTGTCCCCGACCGACCGTTCGGCCGCCCCAAAGAGCTTGCGCCGCAAGGGAAACCCAGGGTGAGCGCGCGATGACCAGCTGTCCGCGCTGGGCCGTCCGGACCATCCCGTTTACTACCTTGGTTGTGCTCCAACCAGGTGGTCCTGACGGTCGTCACTGATTTGCAACACCGCAGTCCTGTGATCGGCTTCACCGCCCCCGATAGCGTGCGTCTCACCTTTCGGACAGACGGAGATGGAGGGGATCATGCGTCGTTCGCGCAGGCTCTGGGGACCCACGGTGGTGATGACTTCGCTGGCGCTCGCGCTCGCCGCGTGCGGCGGCGGGTCGGGCAGTTCCGCGGGGGCCGGCGGGACGGACCCGGACGGCACGGTCAGCGTCTACGGCACCGAACCGCAGAACGCGCTGGTCCCGACCAACATCAACGACCTCGGCGGCACCAAGGCGATCCAGCCGATGTTCGCCACGCTCGTCGGCTTCAAGGGCGCGGACGCCAAGCCGTTCAACCTGATGGCGGACTCGATCACCACGACCGACTCCAAGGTCTACGACATCAAGATCAAGCAGGGCTGGAAGTTCCACGACGGCACCGAGGTGAAGGCGCACAACTTCATCGACGCCTGGAACTACGGCGCCTACGGCCCGAACGGCCAGCTCAACACCGACTTCTTCTCGAACATCCAAGGCTACAAGGACGTCCACCCCGAGGACGAGAACGCCAAGCCGGCCACCGACAAGATGTCCGGCCTGGTCGCGAAGGGCGACTACGAGTTCCAGGTGACGCTGAACGCGCCGTTCTCGGTGTTCGACATCAAGGTCGGCTACCAGGCGTTCGCGCCGCTGCCCGACTCGTTCTTCAAGGACCCCAAGGCCTTCGAGCAGCACCCGATCGGCAACGGCCCGCTGAAGTTCGTCTCGCGGACGCCGAACCAGGACATCAAGCTCACCCGCAACGACGACTACAAGGGTGAGGACAAGGTCAAGTTCAAGAACCTCGACATCAAGATCTACTCCAGCCAGGAGACCGCCTACCAGGACCTGCTGAGCGGGCGGCTCGACTTCATGGAGGCGCTGCCGCCGTCGGCGGTCGCGGGCGGCAAGTACAAGGCCGACCTCGGCGACCGGCTCGTCACCGGCCACCTGCTCGGCATCAGCACCATCGCCGTGCCGTACTACGTGCCCGGGTACGACAACCTCGAGCTGCGCAAGGCGATCTCGATGTCGATCGACCGCGCGCAGATCACCAAGACCGTCATGAACGACACCTACGTGCCGGCCGACGGCTACATCTCGCAGGGCATCCCGGGCGCGCGGCCCGGTGTCTGCCAGTTCTGCAAGTTCGACCCCGCGGCGGCCAAGGAGGCCTTCGCGAAGTCCGGGTTCAAGGGCAAGCTGACCATCGCGTCCAACGCGGACGGTGGCCGCAAGGAACCGCTGGTCGCCGCGTGCAACAGCATCAAGAACACCCTCGGTGTCGAGTGCGACTTCGTGCCCGCGACCGACTTCGGCCAGTGGCGCAGCATCGTGACCGGCAAGAAGCTGACCGGCATGGGCCGCTCGGACTGGTCGGCGGACTACCCGTCCATCGAGGACTTCCTCAACCCGATCTACAAGACCGGCGGGTCCTCGAACGACTCCAGCTACTCGAACGCGCAGGTCGACGCGATGCTCGCCCAGGCGGACGCCACGGCCGACAAGGACGCCGCGGTCAAGCTGTACCAGCAGGCCGAGGACCTGATCGCCAAGGACCTGCCCTCGATCCCGGTGTGGGACGAGAAGGGTGTCGCGGCGAAGTCGAAGAACCTCAAGTCGGCGGCGCTGGACTTCCGCCGCATGCCGGACTACCCGTCCATCGAGGTCCTGAAGAAGTAGTGGCGCGCTGACCTGCCGCAACCACCACCACGCCGTCGTGAGTGTTCAGTCGGGTTCTAACCTGACCGAACACTCACGACGGCCGGCGCGCACTAGGAACTCGTCATGATCCGCTATGTCCTGCGACGGCTGCTCCAGCTGATCCCGGTGTTCTTCGGCACCACGTTCCTGATCTACGTCCTCGTCTGGGCCGTGCCCGGCGACCCGTTCTCCGGCAAGTGCGGCCAGACCGCCTGCCCGCCGGCCTACATCGCCCAGATGACCGAGAAGTTCAACCTGAACGACAACGTCTTCGTCCAGTACTTCAAGTACCTCGGGAGCCTGTTCACCGGTGACTGGGGCGAAACCTTCAACGGCACCTCGGTCGGCGAGCTGATCGGCACCTCTTACCCGATCACGCTGCGCCTCGCGGTCGTCGCGGTGATCATCGAAGCGGTCATCGGCCTCACCGCGGGCGTGCTGACCGGCTTGCGGGGCAAGGGTTTCCTCGACAACCTCGTGCTGGTCTCGACCACGTTCCTGATCTCGCTGCCGGTGTTCGTGACGGCGATCGTGCTGCAGCTCGCCCTGGGCAGCAACGGGCTCGGCCTGATCGAAGCGAGCGTCTCCGACAACCCGGGCATCGGCGAGCTGATCGTGCCGGGCATCGCGCTCGGCAGCCTGTCCATGGCCTACGTGGCCCGGTTGTCGAGGACGAGCATCGCCGAGAACCGCCGCGCCGACTACGTGCGGACGGCGATCGCCAAGGGTCAGCCGCAAAGCCGCGTCGTCGGCGTCCACCTGCTGCGCAACTCGGTGATCCCGGTGCTCACGTTCCTCGGCACCGACCTCGGCGCCCTGATGGGCGGCGCGATCGTCACCGAAGGCGTGTTCAACATCAACGGACTGGGCGGGCTCATCTTCCGCGGCATCCAGAACCGGGAGAGCGCGACCGTCGTCGGCGTCGTCGTCCTGCTGGTGCTGGTGTACCTGCTGATGAGCCTGATCGTCGACCTGCTCTACGCCGTTCTCGACCCGAGGATCCGCTATGACTGACCCGAACCTGGTGGGCGGCGGCGGGGCCGACGCGGCCGAGCTGTCCCGCGTCGACGACTCCGCCACCGGCCCGCACAAGCCCCGCAGCCTGTGGAACGACGCCTGGCGCCAGCTGCGGCGCAAGCCGGCGTTCGTCGCGTCCGCGGTGATCATCGCCCTGATCGTGCTGATCGCGATCGCGCCCGGCCTGTTCAGCTCGCGCGACGCGGGCTTCAGCGATCTCACGCACGCCAACGAAGGCCCGTCCGGGGACGCCTGGTTCGGCTACGACAACCAGGGCTACGACGTCTACGCGCGCACCATCTACGGCACCCGCGCGTCCCTGCTGGTCGGGGTGTTCTCGACGCTGCTGACCGTCCTCATCGGATCGATCGTCGGCATCCTGGCCGGCTACTACGGCCGGCTCGTCGACAGCCTCCTGTCCCGCTTCGGCGACATCTTCGCCGGCCTGCCGTTCGTGCTCGGCGCGATCGTCATCCTGACGACGTTCAACGCGCCCGGCACCAACCCCGGCGCGGTCACGATCATCGTCCAGGTGGTCTGCTCGATCGCGGTGCTGAGCTGGCCGGTGGCCATGCGCATCATGCGCTCGGCGACGCTGGTGGCCAAGCAGCTCGACTACGTCAAGGCCGCGCGCGGCCTCGGCGCCAGCACCCCGCGGATCATCTTCCGGCACCTGCTGCCGAACACGATCGCGCCGGTGCTGGTGTACGCGACCATCGCGCTCGGCGCGTTCATCGGCGCCGAAGCGACGCTGGCCTACCTCGGCATCGGGGTGCGCCCGCCGGTGATCTCGTGGGGCGTGATGATCAGCGACTCGCGGGACTACTTCCGCGTCGACCCGCACATGCTGCTGTTCCCCGGCGCCTTCGTCACCCTGACCGTGCTGGCCTTCGTGATGCTGGGCGACGGCATCCGCGACGCGCTCGATCCGAAGTCGAGGTAGATCCCCTTGTCCGACAACGAACTCCTGCTCGAAGTTGAGGATCTGCACGTCGAGTTCCGGACCTCCGACGGCGTGGCGAACGTCCTCAACGGCGTCGGCTACTCCGTGCACGCCGGGGAAACCCTGGCCGTGCTGGGGGAATCCGGCTCCGGGAAGAGCGTCACGGCGCAGACCGTGATGGGCATCCTGGACATGCCGCCCGGCGTGATCACCGGCGGCGCCGTGCGCTGGCGCGGCGAGGACCTGCTGACGGTGTCCGAGGAACGCCGTCGTGAAGTCCGCGGCAGCGAAATCGCGATGATCTTCCAGGACGCGCTTTCCGCGCTGAACCCGGTGTTCACCGTGGGCTTCCAGATCGAGGAACAGCTGCGCGTCCGGCTCGGGATGTCCAAAAAGGACGCGCGAAAGCGGGCGATCGAACTCCTCGACACCGTCCGCATCCCCGCCGCCGAACGCCGGGTCAAGGACTACCCGCACCAGTTCTCCGGCGGCATGCGCCAGCGCGCGATGATCGCGATGTCGCTCGCGCTCGACCCCGACCTGCTCATCGCCGACGAGCCGACCACCGCGCTCGACGTCACCGTCCAGGCCCAGATCATGGACCTGCTGGCCGAGATCCAGGCCGAGCGGAAGATGGGGCTCGTCCTGATCACCCACGACCTCGGCGTCGTCGCGGAGGTCGCCGACCGGATCGCGGTGATGTACGCCGGCCGGATCGTCGAGCAGGCCGACGTCGTCGAGCTGTTCCGCGCACCGGGCCACCCGTACACCGCCGCGCTGATGGACTCGCTGCCGCGGCTGGACCTCAAAGGACAGACACTGGAGACCATCAAGGGCCTGCCGCCGAGCCTGCTCGACATCCCGCCCGGCTGCGCGTTCCACCCGCGGTGCAAGCGCGCCGAGGCCCGTTGTGCCGAGGAAGTCCCGCCACCGCTCGGGATCGGCTTCGGCCGGACCAGCGCGTGCCACTTCGCCGAAGAGGTGGTGAACTCCCGTGCCTGACCCCATCCTGTCGGTCACCGACCTGAAGAAGTACTTCCCCGTCCGCACCGGAATCCTGTTCAAGCGCACGATCGGCCAGGTCAAGGCGGTCGACGGCGTCTCGTTCGACCTGATGCCCGGCGAAACCCTCGGCGTCGTCGGCGAATCCGGCTGCGGCAAGTCCACTTTGGCCCAGGTGCTGATGCGCTTGGAGGAGCCGACCGCCGGCACCGCGAAGTTCGAGGGCCGCGACATCTTCTCGATGCGCGGCGCCGAACTGCGCAGGCTGCGGCGCGAGATCCAGATCGTGCTGCAGGACCCGTACACCTCGCTCAACCCGCGGATGACGGTCGGCGACATCGTCGGCGAGCCCTTCGAGATCCACCCCGACGTCGCGCCCAAGGGATCGCGCGCGGCGAAGGTGCGTGAGCTGCTGGAGGTGGTCGGGCTCAACCCCGAGCACATCAACCGCTACCCGCACCAGTTCTCCGGCGGGCAGCGCCAGCGCATCGGCATCGCGCGGGCGCTGGCCCTGCGGCCCAAGGTGATCATCTGCGACGAGCCGGTGTCCGCGTTGGACGTTTCGATCCAGGCGCAGGTGATGAACCTGCTCGGCGACCTGCAGAGCGAGTTCGGGCTGTCGTACGTGTTCATCGCGCACGACCTGTCGGTGGTGCGGCACCTGTCCAACCGGGTCGCGGTGATGTACCTCGGCAAGATCGTCGAGGTCGGCACCGACGAGGAGATCTACGAACGACCGTCCCACCCGTACACCCAGGCGCTGCTGTCCGCGGTACCGGTGGCGGACCCGGCCGTGCGCGGCCGCCGCCAGGTGATCCGGCTGACCGGCGACGTGCCGAGTCCCCTGGATCCCCCGTCCGGGTGCCGGTTCCGCACGCGGTGCTGGAAAGCGCAGGAGAAGTGCGCGGAGGAGGTACCGGCGCTCGTGCCCAGGACGGACGGGCACTTGTCAGCTTGTCACTTCGCGGAGCAGAAGTCGGTTGTTCCATAACGTACGTTTGGCCGTTGTTTGCGCAATGTCCGATCTATACGGTGCAGGAACCGCTTTCCCGAGGAGGAGAATCGTGAAGAGACCCAGGCTTCTCGCCGCGGCCATGGCCGTTCCGCTGTTCGGAGCGATCTCGGCCGTCGCGGTGCCGGCGGCCACGGCCCAGCCCGCGCTGGCCGGCCCGGCGACCGAGTTCACCGTGCTCGCCAAGGACGTCGGCAGCATCGCGACCGCACAGCAGGCGATCCGGGCCGCGGGAGGCACGGTCCTGGAGATCAACTCCGCGGTCGGCCTGATCAAGGCCAGCGCCCCGGCCACCGGGTTCACCGAGCGCGTGTCCTCGAACCGCGCGGTGTTCGGCGCCGCCAAGGCGCAGGTCATCGGCTCGGTGCCGAAGGACGGCAAGAAGACCAAGAGCGACAACGTCGAGAAGGAAGGCCGCGGCGCCGCCTCGGCGAAGGCCGCGGCGAACCAGGCCGCCGGGATGGATCCGCTGGACGACCAGCTCTGGGGCCTCAAGTCCGTCCGCTCGGACCTGTCGCGCACCAAGCAGCCCGGCAGCAAGCAGGTCAAGGTCGGCGTCATCGACACCGGCATCGACGGCACGCACCCGGACATCGCGCCGAACTTCGACGAGGCCGACTCGCGCAACTTCGTCAAGGACATCCCGTTCGACGTCAACGGCGTCGAGGTCGACGGCCCGTGCGAGTTCCGCGGCTGCGTCGACCCGGTCAACCACGACGACGGCGCGCACGGCACGCACGTCGCAGGCACGATCGCCGCGGCGGCGAACGGCTTCGGCATCTCGGGTGTCGCGCCGAACGTGACGCTGGTGAACATCCGCGCCGGCCAGGACTCGGGCTACTTCTTCCTGCAGCCGACCGTCGACGCGCTGACCTACGCCGGTGACGCCGGCATCGACGTCGTCAACATGTCGTTCTACACCGACCCGTGGCTGTACAACTGCACGGCGAACCCGGCCGACTCGGCCGCCGAGCAGGCCGAGCAGCGCACGATCATCGAGGCCACGCAGCGCGCGCTGAACTACGCGCACAAGAAGGGCGTCACCATGGTCGTCGCGCTGGGCAACCAGCACACCGACCTGGGCGCGCCGCAGCCGGACACCACCAGCCCGGACTACCCGGCGAACACGACGCACCCGCGCACGATCGACAACTCGAGCTGCCTCAACCTGCCGGTCGAGGGCAACCACACCATCGGCGTCAGCTCGTTCGGCCCGTCGCAGAAGAAGGCGGACTACTCGAACTACGGCACCGAGCAGATCTCGGTGTCCGCCCCGGGCGGCTTCTTCCGCGACGGCTTCGGCACGCCGTGGTACCGCACGGTCGAGAACGAGATCCTCTCGGCGTACCCGAAGAACGTCGGCATCGTCGACGGCAACATCGACGCGGACGGCAACATCACCGAGGCCGGCCTGGCCGCGGGCGTCAAGAAGGCCACCGCACCGGACGGCCGCGTCGGCTACTACCAGTGGCTGCAGGGCACCTCGATGGCGACCCCGCACGCGGCGGGTGTCGCGGCGCTGATCGTTTCGCAGTACGGCAAGAAGTCGCACGGCGAATTCGGCCTGGACCCGGACAAGGTCCAGCGGGTCCTCGAAGGCACGGCGTCCGAGATCGCCTGCCCGGTGCCGCGGACGGTGGACTACCTCAAGGAAGGCCGCGACGCCACGTTCACCGCGACCTGCGAGGGTGACCCGTCGTTCAACGGCTTCTACGGCCACGGCGCGGTCGACGCCTACGCGGCGGTGACCCGCGGGTCGCAGTACCTGAAGTAGCGAGCACTCGAAGTGGGAACGCCCCGGGCAGGCAACCTGTCCGGGGCGTTCCGCGTGTAGGGCCGGTCAGTTCGTGGCTTCGGTGACTCGAGGCCGGGCGGGATCGCGCTCGGGGGAGCCGAGGTCGTCGAGGAGCCGCCGGACCCGGGCGGCATCGGCGTCGCGTCCTTGCTCGCGGTATAGCTCGAGCGCTTCCTGCCACACCTCGCGAGCACGGCCGTATTGGCCGAGCCGGGCATGCGGATGGCCGACCTGTTCAAGATCATCGGCCATGTTGTACACGGCGCCGAGGTCCCGGTGCAGGGAGATGGCGGCGTCGTAGGCGCGGATCGCCCGCTCGTGCCGGCCGGTGTGGTGCTCGACGTAGCCCATGGTGCCGAGGATCGCCGCCTCGCCTTCGCGGATGCCGTGTCGACGACATTGCCTGAGTCCGATTTCGCAGTGCCTCGACGCTCGCTCGTGGTCTCCGGCCAAGGCCGTGTACCAGGCGGTAATACCGCGTGAGAGTGCTTCTTCGATCGGGTTGTCGAGGTGGCGGTGGACGTCCAAGGCGCGCGTGGCGTGGTCCAGCGCCTTGTCGTTGTCACCCATCCTTCGCCACATCCAGGCGAGCGCCCGGTGGTTGCGTGCTTGGTTGAGGTGGTCGTGGTGCTCTTCGGCCAGGACGAGGGCCCGGTGCAAGTGATCGACGGCGTCGGGGAATCGGCCGACGGCCGCGTACGCCATGCCCATCAGCCGGTGGGTCAGAGTGTGCACGGCCGGAGCGTCGAGGTTTTCGCTCGCCGCCAGCCCGGCCCGGGAGGTGGTGACCTGGTCGCGGTCGTGTCCGCGCCTGTTCTGAAACGTGGTCAGGGCCCAGGCCAGCTGCCAAACGGCGACGTGCCACCCGTTGCTCGCGGCGGTCCGCTGGGTCGCCAGCAGGTTGGCGTGCTCGGCGTCGAACCAGGAGAGGGCCGCTCGCGTGTCCGGCAACCGCTCGGGCGCGGTGCCCGGCGTGGGAGTGTCCAGCGGGATCGCCGGGCGGTGCGGGTCGAGGGCCCGCTCGCCGGAGTGGGCGGTGTGCAGGTAGAAGTCGACGACCCGGCGTAGCGCGCTGTCCCGTTCGCCCGGCGGCAGCCGGTCGGCCGTCTCCGCGGCGTAGCGGCGGACAAGGTCGTGCATCCGCACCCGCCCCCGCGAATCCTGGCTGAGCAACGACGCCCGCTCCAAGCCCCGGATGACGGTTCTCGTCTCGTCGGGACCGAGCCCGGTGAGACTGGCCGCGGCCGCCAGGCCGATGTCGGCCCCGGGGGCGATCCCCAGCAGCGAGAACGCGGTGGCCTGCCGGGTTGTCAGGGCTTGGTAGGACCAGGACAGCACGGCGGGCAGGCTGGCACCGGGATCGCCGTCGTCCAGCACGGCCAGACCCGAGCCGCGCAGTTCCGCGGCGAGCGCGCCCAGCTCGAGACCCGGCCGCGTGCGGACGTGCCCGGTGACGACGCTCAGCGCAAGCGGAAGGCCACCGCACAGCTCGACCAGCTCGGCCGCCGCCGCCGGCTCAGCGGCGACGCGGGCGCGGCCGAGCCGATCCGACAGCACGGCGTGTGCCTGGTCGTCGGAGAGCACGTCCAAGCGCACGTGGTGCGCACCGTGCCCGGTGAGCAGGCCCGGCAGCTGGTTGCGGCTGGTCACGAGCACCGCACACCGCGAGCTGCCGGGAAGCAGCGGGACGACCTGGGCCGCGTCGACGGCGTTGTCGAGCAGCACCAGCATCCGCCGGTCCGCCAGCAGGCTGCGGAACAAGCCGGTCTGCGCGTGCGGATCACCCGGGATGCGACCGGGCTCGACGCCCAGCGCGTCGAGGAACCCGCGGACGGCCACTGCCGGGTCCATCGGCTCGCGGTCGGAGCTGAAGCCGCGCAGGTCGACGAACAGCTGGCCGTCGGGGAACCGATCGGTGTGCCGGTGTGCCCACTGGAGGGCCAGCCACGTCTTCCCCATCCCGCCCGCGCCGGCGATGGCGCAGACGACCATCGAGGCGGCCGGGGAGTCGTGCAGCGCGGCGTCCAGCCGGTCCAGTTCCGCGCTACGACCGACGAACGGCACGGGCGGGGCGGGCAGTTGCCTCGGAACCACCACCGGCCTGGCCGCCGGGCCCGTGGCGGGGCCGGCCAAGGCGGGGTCGGCGGCGAGTACCCGGCGGTGCAGCTCCCGCAGCGCGGCGCCGGGTTCGGTGCCCA
>NZ_JAAGNB010000752.1:0-2856 GCF_010550475.1 Amycolatopsis sp. SID8362 | reverse complement strand
GGAGCCGTGCCGGGGGCGGAAACGCCGGCGCCGGGGGCCGCGCGCTGGGAGAGGCCGTGGCCGGGCGCGTGCACGCCGACCGGGCAGCCTGCGAGGTCGGCCGTGCTGCGCACCAGGGTGTCGAGGTCCGCGCGGGCGGTGATCAGGCGGTCGAAGAACCCGATCACCCGTACGGCGTTCTCGGCGTCGGCATCGAGCCCGGACAGCCGCAGCAGCAGCCCCTTCATGCCGCCACGATAGGCGCGCCCGCCGCCGGATGGCGAGTTCCGGGGCGCCAACGCCCGCCGCGTGGCGGTGGCCGGCGCCCGGGGCGCGGCCGATGATCGGTGCCATGACCTACGCGATCGACCCCGAGCTGCTGCCCTGGCTGGACATGCTGCCGGCGGTGACCCTGACCGACCACGAATCCCTGCTGGCCGCGCGATCTTCGATGTCGCAGCTGGGCGAAGTCCTCCCCAGCTACGAGCCCACGACCGCGATCGACGTCCGGGACACCGCCGTCCCCGGTCCGTCCGACGCGCCCGACGTGCCGGTCCGCGTCTACACCCCGGCCGGCCGCACCGAGGCCGTGCCCGGCCTGCTCTACATCCACGGCGGCGGCTTCGTCCTCGGCGACCTGGACATGTTCCACACCTCGCTGCTGCGGCTGGTCGACGAGCTGGGCATCGTGATCGTGTCGGTCGACTACCGGCTGGCGCCCGAGCACCCGTTCCCGGCACCGCTCGAAGACTGCTACGCGGCCCTCACCTGGCTCGAAGCCAAGGCGGACGAGCTGGGGGTCGACCCGGGCCGCCTCGGCGTCGCCGGCGAGAGCGCGGGTGGCGGGCTCTCCGCCGCGGTGGCGCTGGCGGCCCGTGATCGCGGCGGCCCGGCGCTGGCCTTCCAGTACCTCGGCATCCCGGAGCTCGACGACCGGCTCGGCACCCCGTCGATGCGCGCCTACACCGACACCCCGGTGTGGAACCGCCCGAACGCGGTCTTCAGCTGGACGAGCTATCTCGGCGCGGAACCGGGCGGCGAAGGCGTTTCCCCGTACGCGGCCCCGGCGCGCGCGACCGACCTGGCCGGCCTGCCGCCCGCGTTCGTGACGACGTGCCAGTTCGACCCGCTGCGCGACGAAGGCATCGACTACGCCCAGCGCCTGGCCCACGCCGGCGTCGCGGTCGAGTTCCGCCACTATCCGGGCACGTTCCACGGCTCGAGCATGGTCGAGGCGGCGGGAATTTCACGGCGGATGTTCGCCGACGAGGTCGAAGCCCTGCGTCGCGGCCTGCGCGTCTGACTCACGGCCGGGGCAGCTTGCCCACCACGGCTTTGCCCGCCGCCACCGCCGCGTCGCAGGCGCCGCCGCCCGGCTTCGTCGCGAAGAGCCGGACGTGCTCCGCCTGCGTCGCGTCGAACCGGCGGTGGTTCCACGTCACCGTGCAGCTGTCGCCGGTTTCGCGGCGGGTGCCCGGCACCCCGCCGAGGTCGACCGGGTCGCCTTCCTCCGGGACCACCGTCAGCTTCTCGAACGTCAGCCGCAGCGACGTCGTGGCCGTCCACTCGCACTCGCGGAGGCGGTTCAGCGTCACCTGGCGGACGGGCCCGAGGACAGCCTCGGGTTTCTCCAGCACCTGGCACGGATCGAGTGCGAGCAGCGTCCCGGCCGGCAGCGCGTACCCGATCCCGCCGTCGCGGAGGCGCTGGAGCACCGCGCCGAGCGCGGTTTTCGCCAGCGCGCACGTCTTCGCCGTCGAGCACCTGGCAGGGATCGGTGCGGCGCAACGTTTCCAGGCTCACCGGATCCAGGTTCTGGCTCGGCGGCGGGGATCGGCGCGAGCCACGGCGTCGGCGCGAACGGCTCGGCGTCCATCACCGCGGTGGTGTAGGCCCCCGAGACCAGCCGCGAAACCTCGACCTCGCGGCGGAACCGCTCGCGGAACCCGGGGTCGTGCGCGAACTGCCGGTGGACCTGCTTGACGGCGGCGAGCAGCCGGTACCGCCCGGCTCCACGCCCACCTCCGCGGGCGATGGTAGACGGGGCGCGCCGGGACCCCCGGACCCGGCGCGCCCCGCCGGTCAGGGCACGACGTCGGTGACCGTGTCCTTGACCACCTGCCACCGGCCGTGGTCCCGCACGAGCGTCAGGCTGATCGTGTAGTGCCGGTCGATGCCGTGCGACGGCTCGAGGTAGTGCGCGTCGAGGATGGCGAAGCCCATGTGGCAGCCCTCGACGACGGTGTGCGTCACCGTCCACGGCATCGAGTACTCGTAGGGCACCTTGAACTGCTCCAGCACCGGGTTCACGTTCGCGTCGTACCCGAGGTACAGGTTGCCCCGGCGGCCCACCGTGACCATGTCCCGGTGGATGATCGCGCGGTAGCGGGCCGCGTCGCGCTTGTTGTAGCTGTCCATGTCCTCCCACACGGCGTGGTCGAACGCCCGGCGGCACTCCTGCTGCCCGTCCTCGCCCTGCTCACCGGCCGCCGCGGCGACCGGGGCGCCGAGCGCCGCCGCCGCCAGCACCGTGCCCAGCGCCGCGTAACCCCACTTGCGCATCTGGTCTTCCCTTCCTCGTGGACCGGCGCCGAGGCTGCCCGGGCGGCGCATCACAGGTGCATCACTTCCGCACCGGCGCCGCGCGGGAGCCGGTTAACCTCGCCCGCGGGGTGAGGTCATGGAGTTCCGCGTCCTGGGTCCGGTGCGAGTGCTCGACGGCGGACGGCCGATCGGGCCGTCCGGGCCGCGGCAGGAACGCATCCTGGCGGCGCTGCTGCTCGACGCCGGGCGCGTCGTCCCGGTGGCCCGGCTGGTCGACGTCGTGTGGGACGGCGAGCCCCCGGCGACCGCGGTGCGGCAGGTCCGCAACCTGAC
>NZ_JAAGNB010000701.1:0-3738 GCF_010550475.1 Amycolatopsis sp. SID8362 | reverse complement strand
CTGGTCGCGGCCCTGCACGAGCGCTACCCGCCCGACCTCGGAGGCTGGCCCGAGCTGATCGCGGAGATCCGGCGCCTGCGCGGCGGCTCGCCCGCCCCTCCCCCGGCCTCGGAGGCGGCGATCCGTTCGGCGGAGCTGCGGCTGGGCGTCGTGCTGCCCCCGGACCACCGCGAGTTCCTGCGCACCTGCGACGGCCTCCCCGCGGACGTGGTCTTCCCCCGCTTGCTCGGCACCGCGGACCTGCGCGCCGAGAACGGCGTCGTGATCCTGGCGGACCCGGCGGTGCTGCTGCTCTCGGCCGGCCACGTGGTCGAGGTCGACCCCGTCCTCGGCACCACCGTCCACCCGACCTTCCGCGCCGCACTGGTCAAGCACGCCACCCTGCTCACCCAAGCCAGCTAGGTTGGTCCCGGTGACCCTCACCGCGGAGAAGATCACCCCGGCCAACGTCGCCGCCGCTTGTCAGCTGGCCGTCGAGCCGCACCAGAAGGGCTTCGTCGCGCCCGTCGCCGTCTCGCTCGCCGAGGCCTACACGCAGCCGGAGGTCGCCTGGCCGCGGTTGATCCTCGACGACGGTGAGCCGGTCGCCTTCGTGATGGGCGGCTTCGACCCGCACGCCGAGCTGGACTTCTTCCGCTGCGGGGTCTGGCGGCTCAACGTCGGCGCCGGCGTCCAGGGCCGCGGCTACGGCCGCTTCGCCGTCGAAACCGTCCTGGAAGAAGCGCGGCGACGGGGCAACACCACCGCCACCGTCCTGTGGATCCCCGCCGAAGGCGGCCCGGAGGACTTCTACCTCAAGCTGGGTTTCCGCCCGACCGGCCAGACCTTCCGCGGGGAGGTCGTCGGCCGGATCGAGCTTTAGACCTGCCCGCGCTTCTTGCGCTCGGTGTACTCGCGCATCCGCTTCGGGTAGCCGACCCGCGCGACCTCGTACACCGGGATGGACCGGCGGTGGCCGAACTGCTGCGCGGCTTCCAGGCTGCCGATGCGGCGCCGGGTCCATTCGCCGTCGTGGGCGATCAACACCACAGTGGTCTCGGTGACATTGGTCCGAGGCTCCACATAGGCCTCCACCCCGCGCCTCGAGGCCACCCACTCCTCGAGGTGCTTGGTGTCTTCCGAGCTGGCTTTCCGCAGCGTGCCGGCCCGTTGCCCACCCTTGGCCCGCCTGCGCAGCGAGTCGAAGAGCCCCACCACGACCACCTCTCCTCCCGAGACCTGGACCACTCATTATCCCGATGTCCACGTGTGGTCGGCGTCGCACACCCGGCTAGGTCGCAGCCCCGTCCGGCGTAGTGACAAGATGGCGGGTGTCGCGCGCGCGGTTATACCGCGCGCGGGCGACGACAGAGCACCACCCCACTGCTTGCCGAGGAGTTATACAAGTGACCGACACCTCCGCCGACCTCGTGATCCTGGGAGGCGGATCGGGCGGCTACGCCGCGGCGTTCCGCGCGGCCGAGCTGGGCCTTTCCGTCACGTTGATCGAGAAGGACAAGCTGGGCGGGACGTGCCTCCACCGGGGCTGCATCCCGACCAAGGCCCTGCTGCACGCCGCCGAGGTCGCCGACGAGACCCGCGAAGCCGAAGCGGTCGGCGTCAAGGCCGCCTTCGAAGGCATCGACATCGCCGGGGTCAACAAGTACAAGGACGGGATCGTCGCCCGCCTGTACAAGGGCCTGCAGGGCCTGGCCAAGGCGCACAAGGTGAACCTCGTCGAGGGCGCCGGCACGTTCGTCGGCGGCACGACCGTCGAGGTGGACGGCACCCGCTACACCGGCAAGAACGTCATCCTCGCCACCGGTTCGTACTCGCGCACGCTGCCGGGCCTGGAGCTCGGCGGCCGCATCATCGCCAGCGAGCAGGCCCTCGCCCTCGACTACGTCCCCAAGAAGGTCGTGGTCCTGGGCGGCGGCGTCATCGGCGTCGAGTTCGCCAGCGTCTGGGCCTCCTTCGGCGTGGACGTCACCATCGTCGAGGCGCTGCCGCGGCTGGTCCCGAACGAGGACGAGTTCGCGTCCAAGCAGCTCGAGCGCGCCTTCCGCCGCCGCAAGATCGCCTTCAAGACCGGCGTGAAGTTCACCGGCGCGAAGCAGGACGACAACGGCGTGAGCGTTTCGCTGGAGTCCGGCGAGACCCTCGAGGCCGACCTGCTGCTGGTCGCCGTCGGCCGCGGGCCGAACTCGGCCGGCCACGGCTACGAGGAGGCCGGCGTCAAGATCGAGCGCGGCTTCGTCATCACGGACGAGCGGCTGCGCACCAACCTGCCGAACGTCTACGCCGTCGGCGACATCGTCCCGGGCCTGCAGCTCGCGCACCGCGGCTTCCAGCAGGGCATCTTCGTCGCCGAGGAGATCGCCGGGCAGAACCCGCGCGTGATCGACGAGAGCGGCATCCCGCGGGTCACCTACTCGCACCCCGAGGTCGCGTCGGTCGGGCTGACCGAGTCGCAGGCCAAGGACAAGTACGGCGCCGACGTCACGACGTTCACCTACGACCTCGGCGGCAACGGCAAGAGCCAGATCCTCAAGACCTCGGGCGGCGTCAAGCTCGTCAAGGCGCCGGACGGCCCGGTCGTCGGCGTGCACATGGTGGGCGACCGCGTCGGCGAGCTGATCGGCGAAGCGCAGCTGATCTACAGCTGGGAGGCCTTCCCGGAGGACGTCGCACCCCTCATCCACGCCCACCCGACCCAGACCGAGGCCCTCGGTGAAGCGTTCCTCGCCCTCGCGGGGAAGCCGCTGCACGTGCACAGCTGACGTCCCACCAGCAGAATCCAGACCACGCAGAACTTGGAAGAGGAGTCAGCGAACGATGGCCTACTCCGTCACATTGCCGGAGCTCGGGGAGAGCGTCACCGAAGGCACCGTAACCCGGTGGCTCAAGCAGGAGGGCGACACCGTCGAGGTCGACGAGCCGTTGCTCGAGATCTCGACCGACAAGGTCGACACCGAGGTTCCGTCCCCGGTGGCGGGCACGGTCGTGAAGATCAGCGCCCAGGAGGACGAGACCGTCGAGGTCGGCGGGGAACTCGCCGTGATCGACGACGGGTCCGGCGGTGTCCCCGAGTCCTCCGCCCCCGCGCAGGAGGAGCAGAAGTCCGAGCCCGAACCGGAGCCGGAGCCTGAGCCGCAGGCCCAGGACAGCGCCCCGAGCAAGCCGGACACCGCGCCGGCCGCCGGCGGCGAAGGCACCGAGGTGAAGCTGCCCGAGCTGGGCGAGAGTGTCACCGAGGGCACCGTCACGCGCTGGCTGAAGGCGGTCGGCGACTCGGTCGAGGTCGACGAGCCGCTGCTCGAGATCTCCACCGACAAGGTCGACACCGAGGTCCCGTCGCCGGTGGCCGGCACGGTGCTGGAGATCCGCGCGGGCGAGGACGAGACCGTCGAGGTCGGCGGTGTCCTGGCCGTGATCGGTGACGCGAACGCGGCGCCGAAGGCCGAGGCCAAGCCGGAGCCCAAGCCCGAGCCGAAGCCGGAACCCAAGCCGGAGCCGGTCCAGGAGACCAAGCCCGAGCCCAAGCCGGAACCGAAGCCCCAGTCGGCTCCGCAGGCTGCCCCGGCGGCCGCCGCCACGCAGTCGGCCCCGGCCGCCGCGGCGAAGGACGGCTCGGCGGACGGCCCGTACGTCACGCCGCTGGTCCGCAAGCTGGCGACCGAGCACGGCATCGACCTCGCGTCGCTGACCGGCAGCGGGGTCGGCGGCCGGATCCGCAAGCAGGACGTCCTGGCCGCGGCC
>NZ_JAAGNB010000642.1:0-1741 GCF_010550475.1 Amycolatopsis sp. SID8362 | reverse complement strand
GCTGCTCGCCCCGCGGCTGGCCCGCCCGGCCACCGAACTGACCCTGCCCGCGAACGGGTCCTGGCGCGTCGGCACCACCGGCACCGGCACCCTCGACGGCCTCGCGACCCTCCCGGCGCCGGAGGCGGAGGCCGAACTCGGGCCCGACGACATCCGCGTCGAGGTCCGCGCGGCCGGCCTGAACTTCCGCGACGTCCTGATCACGCTCGGGATGTACCCGGGGAAGGCGCTGATGGGCGGCGAGGCCGCCGGCGTCGTCGTCGAGACGGGGGAGCGGGTGCGCGGGCTGGCCGCCGGCGACCGGGTGACCGGGCTGTTCACCGGTGCGCTCGGCCCGGTCGCGGTCACCGACCACCGACTGGTCACCCCGATGCCGGACGGCTGGAGTTTCGCCGAAGCCGCGTCGGTCCCCGTCGCTTTCGCGACTGCCTACTATGGACTGTTCGACCTCGGCGGCTTGCGGGCGGGCCAGTCCGTGCTCGTGCACGCGGCCGCCGGCGGCGTCGGCATGGCCGCCGTCCAGCTCGCCCGGCACCACGGCGCCGAGGTGTTCGCCACCGCGAGCGCCGGAAAGCACGACGTACTGCGCGAACTGGGTCTCGACCTAGTCCACATCGGAGACTCGCGCACACTGTCCTTCGAGGACCATTTCCGCGCGGCGACCGATGGCCGCGGGGTCGACGTCGTGCTCGACGCCCTCGCGGGCGAGTTCGTCGACGCCTCCCTGCGGCTGCTGCCGCGCGGCGGCCGGTTCGTCGAGATGGGCAAGGTCGACGTCCGCGACGCCGCCGAAGTCGCCCGTGCGCACGCCGGCGTGCACTACAGGGCCTTCGACCTGATCGAAGCCGGAGCCGAACGCCTGCAGGAGATCCTGCGCGAACTCGCCGGGCTGTTCGAAGCCGGCGCGCTCACCCCGCTGCCGCGCCGGACCTGGGACCTGCGGCAGGTGCCGGAGGCGTTCCGGTTCATCAGCCAGGCGCGGCACGTCGGCAAGAACGTCGTCACCGTGCCGCGACGCCTCGACCCGGACGGCACGGTCCTCGTCACCGGCGGCACCGGCACGCTCGGCGCCCGGATCGCCCGGCACCTGGTGACCGCGCACGGCGTCCGGCGGCTGCTGCTGATGAGCCGACGTGGCCCGGACGCACCCGGCGCCGCGGAGCTGGCGAGCGACCTGACCGCGCTGGGCGCCGAGGTGACGATCGCCGCGTGCGACGCCGCCGACCGCGACGCGTTGGCCGAGCTGCTGGCCGACCGCCCGCTGACCGGCGTCGTGCACACCGCGGGCGTCCTGGCCGACGGCCTGCTCACCGGTCTCGACGAGGAGCAGCTCGCGGAGGTGTTGCGGCCCAAGGTCGACGCCGCCGTCAACCTGCACGAGCTGACCCAGGACAAGGACCTGGCGCTGTTCGTGCTGTTCTCGGCCGCCGCGGGCGTGTTCGGCACCGCCGGGCAGAGCAACTACGCGGCCGCCAACACCGCTCTCGACGCGCTGGCCGCGCACCGCCGTTCCCTTGGCCTGCCGGGCGTCTCGCTGGCCTGGGGCCTGTGGGCGGAGGCGAGCGGCATGACCGGTCACCTCGGCGCCGCCGACCTGGCCCGGATGTCGCGGGGCGGCATGACCGGGCTGTCCGACGTCGAAGGGCTGGCCCTGTTCGACGCGGCTGTGGTCCGCGGCGAGACCCTCGCGATCCCGGCCCGGCTCGACCTTTCGGCGGCGAACGGCCCGGTGCCGCCGCTG
>NZ_JAAGNB010000591.1:0-3119 GCF_010550475.1 Amycolatopsis sp. SID8362 | reverse complement strand
CGACCGCGCCGCTGGTCGTCCAGGCGCTGGTGCTGCTGCAGCAGGGCGACATCGACGGCGCGGCCGCGGCGATGGCCCGCGCCGACCGGGGTGGGCCGGACGGGTCCGTGCTCCGCTTCCCGTTCCACTTCCTGGCCCGCGGCAGGCTCGCCGAGGCACGCGGTGACCTGGACGGGGCACTGGCGCACCTGGACCGGTGCGGTGCCGCCCTGCGCGCGGAAGGCTGCGCGAACCCGCTGTTCGTCCCGTGGTGGCTCGACGCCGCCCGGGTGCTGGTCCGGCTCGGCAGGCGGGCGGAGGCCGCGGACCTCGTGGCGCACGGCGGAGAACTGGCCCGTGCCTGGGGATCAGCGGCGGCGCGGGGAATGGCGCTGCTGGGCCACGGCCTGGTGGCCGAGGGCGACGCCGCCGTCGGCAAGCTCCGCGAGGCGGTGGAAGTGCTCGGCGGGACGGCGGCGTCCTGGTACCTCACCGAGGCGGAAACCGCGCTGGGACAAGCGCTTCTGCGCGGCGGAGACCACCAGGGCGCGCGCCGGGCGTTCCGGTCCGCGGTGGACCTTTCGGTGCGGTCGGGGTTCTGGAGCCGGGCCGAAGAGGCGCAAGCCGGCGTGACCGCGGCCGGCGGGCGCAACTACCCGGTCACCGGCAGCGTGACCGACGTGCTGACGCTGGGGGAGCGGCGGGTCGGCGAGCTCGCCGCGACCGGTGCCACCAACCG
Source organism: Amycolatopsis sp. SID8362 (assembly GCF_010550475.1). NCBI lineage: Bacteria > Bacillati > Actinomycetota > Actinomycetes > Pseudonocardiales > Pseudonocardiaceae > Amycolatopsis > Amycolatopsis sp. SID8362. The sequence continues at coordinate 2,401 of NZ_JAAGNB010000591.1, read as the reverse complement.
GACCATCGCCGACGCGCTCCAGCTCGCCGTTCGGACCGTCGAAATCCACCTGACCAGCGTCTACCGCAAGCTGGGCGTCACCGGCCGCACCCAGCTGCAGGAGCGGTTCCCCGGCGGCCTGCTCGCACCGGAACCGGCGCTGTGACCGGTGCCGCGCCACAACCACGGGGGAGCGGTATGCGTCCGGTGCCCGGCCTGGCGGTGATCGTCGACGACACCGGCGTGCTCGAAATGGTGCTGCCCACCGGGGAGCACCGCGTGCTCGCCAGCGGCCTCGGCGCGGCGATGTGGATCGCGCTGGCCCAGCACGACTGGGATCCCGCCGCCGCGGCGCTGGCACTGGCGCCGACGTGCGACCTCGAACCGGCGGAGCTGACCGGTTCGCTGCGCGCGTGGATGGGCGACCTGGTGGCGCTGGGCGTGCTGAGCGCCGACGCGGCCGACGGAAAACCCTAGACATGCGCGCTGTTCGTTGACCGGTGCGACCGCGGTGACCGACGCTCCCCGGACAAGGGAAAAATCCCGGAGACTCAGGGAGGCGCGGTGGGCGGGCAGGCGCAGGATCGGCCGGCCGTGATCGGCGGCGGGGTGATGGGCTCGGCCATCACGGCGATGGCGCTGGGGCACGGGGTTCCGGTCACCCTGGTCGAAGTCGACGGCGAAGCGGTGGAACTGGCGAAGCGGCGAGTGGCGCAGCAACTGCGGCACGCCCGGCTGATGGGCGCGTTCCCCGACGTCGGCGAAGGCGAGCTGACCGCGACGACCGACCTGGCCGCGGCGAAGGACGCGACCGCGGTCGTCGAAGCGATCATCGAAGACGACAAGGTCAAGGCCGCGGTGCTCGGCGAGCTTTCGGCGCTGGTCGCACCCGGAACCCCCTTGATCACCAACACTTCCGGCATCCCCGTCGACGAACTCGCCGAAGCGGTCGAGCGGCCCGCGGACCTGCTGGCGACGCACTTCATGAACCCGGCGTACCTCATCCCGAACGTCGAGGTCGTCCGCGGCCCGCGCACCGGTCAGTCCACTCTGGACGCGGTGCTGGGCCTGCTGGAACGGCTGAGCCGCAAGCCGATCGTCGTGCGCGACTCGCCGGGGTTCGTCACCAGCAGGCTGCTGCACCCGATGATCAACGACGCCGCGCGGCTGGTCGAAGAAGGCACCGCGTCGGTCGAAGCGGTCGACGAGCTCATGCAGGGCTGCCTCGGCCACCCGACCGGCCCGCTGCGCACCGCCGACCTGATCGGCCTGGACAACCTCGCGGACGCGCTGCGGGCGCTCGCCGAACGCACCGGCGACCCGCGGCACGCGCCGTGCGCGCTGCTGCTGTCCAAAGTGGCCGACGGCCACCTCGGCCGGAAATCCGGCCGGGGCTTTTACGAGTACGGGAAGGTGTTCTGAGTGAACGACGTCTCCACCACCGCAACCCCGGCGCGCGCGCCGGAGGCCGTCACGCGCGAGATCACGGAGTTCCTGGCCGGGCGCGTCAAGCAGGACGTCCCGGTCGACCAGGACCTCTTCCGCACCGGCCTGGTCTCCTCGATGTTCGCCATGGAGATGGTCGTGTTCCTCGAGCAGACCTACGGCATCGCGATCGTCGGGCCGGACCTCAAGCTCGACAACTTCCGCACCGTCGAAGGCATGACGGCGCTCGTGGGGCGCCTGCTCGATGAGTGACAACCCCCTCGAAGCGGCCGCCGCCGAGCTGACCGCCGAAGTCGGTGACCGGGCGGCGGGCTGGGACGTCGAGGGACGGCTGCCCGAAGACCTGTTGCGCGCGCTGGGCGCGCGGGGCCTGCTGTGCGCGGAAGTGCCCGCCGGGTACGGCGGTCTCGGCGCGAGCAGCCTCCACAGTGGATGGTTCACCGCGCACGCCGGTGCGCTGTGCAGTTCGCTGCGCAGCGTGATGACGTCGCAGGGCATGGCGGCCTGGACCATCCAGCGCTTCGGCGACCGCGCCCAGCGGGCGGCCTACCTCGGCCGGCTGACCTCCGGCGACCTGGCCGCGGTGGCCTTCAGCGAACCCGCGGCGGGCAGCGACCTGTCGTCGGTGGCCACCACCGTCCGCGCCGACGGCGACGACGTCGTCGTCAACGGCGAAAAGGTCTGGATCACCGCCGCGGCGTACGCGGACCTGATCGTGGTCGTCGGCGAGCTCGACGGCCTCGGCACCGCGGTCGTGGTGCCGTCGGACGCCGAGGGCGTCACGATCGAACGCGTCCCGCACCCCAGCGGGTGCCGCGCCGCCGGCCACTCGACCGTCCGGCTCCACGACGTCCGGCTGCCGCGCTCGGCGGTGCTCGGCGGTGGCGGGGTCGACCTGTCCATGCTCGTCACGACCGCGCTCGCCTACGGCCGGATCTCGGTCGCGTGGGGCTGCGTCGGCATCCTGCGGGCCTGC
>NZ_JAAGNB010000548.1:0-2171 GCF_010550475.1 Amycolatopsis sp. SID8362 | reverse complement strand
CGCCGGCCTGCCCGACGCACACCACGAGCGACGGCCGGTGCGCCACGACCGCCGCGCGCAACGCGGGCAGCGACGCGGCGAACTCGCACGGCAGCTCGACCGCGGCGACGTCGTCCCGGCGCGCGCCGAGCCGCGAAACCGCCTGCCACGAGGGGTTCACCGGCTCACCGCCGAACGGCGCGAACCCCGTCATCAGCACCTTGGCCATGCCACCTCCGAAAACGCCGTGAAGGCCACCTTACGTTCCGCAAGGTGGCCTTCACGAAATGCGGGTCAGGCGGCGGGCTTCAGACCGCCCGGGTACAGGTACTGGTCGGCCGGCTTGCCGGTGCCGTAGACCCACGCGTCGAAGAACCCCTGCAGGTTCTGGTGCGAGACGGTTTCGGTGTACCGCTGGAACTGCCGCATGCTCGCGTTCCCGTCGCGGTGCAGCGACGGCCAGGTCTTCAGGACCCGGGAGAACGCCTGCTCACCGACGTAGTTGCGCAGCGCGTGCAGCATCATCGGGCCCTTCGAGTACACGTACGTGAACTCGTTGCCCTGTCCCATGTCGTAGAGCTTGCCGTTCCAGAACGTCGTCGTGGCCTTCTTGACGTCGTCCGCGTACTGCTTGTCCAGGTCGACGCCCTCCTTGCCCTCGTCCCACAGCCACGTGGCGTAGGAGGCGAAGCACTCGTTGAGGCAGACGTCCTTCCAGCGCTCGACCGCCACCGAGTCGCCGTACCACTGGTGGGCGTTCTCGTGGACGATCGTCGGCACCGTGCCGGCCCAGCCCGCGGAGTAGATCGGCCGGCTCATCGTCTCCAGCGAGAAGCCGATCTGCTCGTTCAGGAAGATGCCACCGGCGGCGTCGATCGGGTACTTGCCGAACTTCGACTCGAGGAAGTCGAGGATCTCCGGCAGCCGCCCTTCGGCCTGCTTCGTCGAGTCGGGCACGCCGGGGGCGAACGCGCTGACGACCGGGGTGCCGTCCTTGCGGGTCTGGCGGTCGAAGGTCCACTTGTCGATCGCGACCGTCGTCATGTACGGCACGATCGGCGTTTCCTCGGCCCAGACGTGCGTGGTCCCACCGGGCGCCTTGAAGGACGGCTTCTCGCGGCCGTTGGCGATCACGCCCCACTCGTCGGGCACGGTGATCGCCAGGTGGAACGTGGCCTTGTCGAGCGGGGTGTCGTTGACCGGGTACCAGGTGGTCGCCGACCGCGGCTCGCCGGCGACGAACGCGCCGCCCGCCTGGGCGAACTGCCAGCCGTTGTTGCCGAGCGCCGGATCGTTGATCGGCGCGGGCACCCCGTGGTAGGCGATCTCGACCTTGAAGTTCTGGCCGCGCCACAGTGCCCGCGACGGCGTGACGACCAGTTCGTGGTCGCCGGTCCGGGCGAACTTCGCGGCCCGGCCGTCGACCTTCACCGAGTCGACGGTCAGGCCCTTGAAGTCCAGGTCGAACGAACTGAGCGACTGGGTCGCCCGCGCGGTGATGGCCTGGTTCCCGGTGAGCTGGTGCGACGGCGGGTCGTAGGTGACCTTGAGGTTGTAGTCAGCCACGTTGTAGCCGCCGTTGCCGTCCTGCGGGTAGTAGCTGTCCCCGGCGCCGTCGCTGCCGGGCGTCGCGCCCCAGCCGTCACCCGCCGCGGCGACGCTGGTGCCCAGGCAGAGACTGGCGACGACGGCGGCCGCGACCACGACCGGTTTCTGTCCCCTCATGAACGCTCCTGTCCTGTCGGGTGACCTCGGACGCAACGTAGTGGCAAGATCACGGACAGCTGGGCGTTGAGTCTTTTTTGTCCGGATAATCAGCACTTACGTCGGCCCGCCCCGCTGCCCGGCCGTCGTCTGGAAAGCTGGACGCATGCGCGTCGCGCTGCTGGGCCCGCTGCGTGCGGCGGAAGACGACGGCACCCCGATCGACATCGGCGGTGCCCGCCTCCGCATGCTCTTGGCCAGGCTCGCGCTGGACGCGGGGCGCGCGGTGCCCGCCGACGCGCTCGTCGACGGCCTGTGGGGCGGCGAACCGCCGTCCGACGCGGCCAACGCCCTCCAGTCGCTGGTTTCGCGGCTGCGGAAAGCCCTGCCGGTGGCGGTGGAATCCGGGCCGGGCGGCTACCGGCTGGCGGTCGCGCGCGAAGACGTCGACGCGGAGCGGTTCGAACGGCTCGCCGCCGAGGGACGTC
>NZ_JAAGNB010000505.1:0-5411 GCF_010550475.1 Amycolatopsis sp. SID8362 | reverse complement strand
CGCCGTCGTGGTGAACGGCTGCCCGCCCGAGGCCGTGTCCGGCGCGGTCAGCGACACGCCCGCGGTGGGCGCCGGCGGCATCGCGTACCGCGCGGGGTCGTAGCCGGGCGAGGCGTTCTGGCGGACGGTCAGCGGCGAGCGGTGGCTGCCGTAGTTCGTCCAGGCGATCTTCCCGAGGCCGCCGGAGCTCCCGTCGAGGTTCCACACCGCGACGGCGATCGTGTTGCGGCCGTTGGGGTTCAGGATCCCGGTCGGGATCGGGAAGCTGTGCTGCGGCCCGAGGTAGTTGACGTACTGGCCGAGCTGCCAGCCGTTGACGAACAGCAGCGCCCGGTACTGCCGCGCGGGGTCGTCGGTGATGGTCAGGCCGAGCGAGGTGTCCTGGCCGCGCGGCAGGTCGAGGTCCGCGGTCGTCCGGTACCAGGAGACGCCGGGAGTGGTGTCCGTTGTGGGCAGAGCCGCCGGCGCCCAGTTCCCGTCCGGGAAGCCGGGCAGGGACCAGCCCGCGCGTTCGCCGTAGAGGCCGCCGGTGTTGAGCGGCCCGCGGACCGGGTCGAGGCCGGTCTCGCCGCCGCGGACGCCCTGCAGCCGCCAGGTGACCGAGGTCAGCGGCGCGCCGGTGAGCCGGGCGGCGGTCAGCCCGCGGGCGGCCTTGTTGCCGTTGGCAGCGCCGTAGTCCTCTTCGTGGCCCATGTTCACGGTCAGCACGGAGATCTCGTTCTCGCCCGGCCGCAGGGTGCCCGCCGGGAACGGGAACGTGTGCTGCGGGTCCTTCGAGCTGCCGAGGAAGACGCCGTTGAGCCACGCCGAGAACGCGCCGGCCGGGCCGCCGCTCTGGCTCGCCAGGGTGATCCCGGTCTGCTTCCCGTCGCCGGTGAACCGGCCGCGGTACCAGGTGTTGCCGGTGTGGAAGCCGTAGTCGTCGGCGAAGAGCACCGGTTTCGTGCCGAGCGCGGTCGAGCTGTTGGTGGTGTCCTTGTCGGCCACCGGCCACGCCGAGTCGTCGAAGCCGGGCTGGCTTTCGGGCGACTCCTGCTGGTGTTTCCACCCGGTCAGGTCGGGCAGGGTGACCGGCTTGGCGGTCGGCGCGGCACTCGTGACGCTGCCGCTCGACGTCGGCTGCGCCGCTACCGGGGAACCGTTCCACAGCAGGGACTTCGCCGCCGTGAAGACCTCGAACGCGCCGTCGGTCCCGGTGTCGCCGGTGAGGGCGAGGGTGCCGTTCTGCGTGGCCGCCGTGCGGACCAGGTCGGTGCCGCGGACCAGGACGGGGCCGGACGCGGTGTCCTGGCGCCAGAACGTCGCCGCCGTCGCCTTGTCCGCCAGCAGCAGGAGCAGCGGCCGCGCGCCGGGCGCGGTGACGAGCACGCGGGCGAGGCCGTCGTGGGTGTAGTTCAGCCGCAGGTCGCCGCGGGCGGCGTCCCAAGTGGACGTCGCGGCGCCGCCGAGGACCTGCACGGAAGGTTGCTTGGCGAACCGCAGCACGGTCTCCCCCGGCCCGCCGTGGTCACCGTAGAGGACGGCCACGTCCCGGCCGCCGATGGCCGCGCTCGTCAGGACTTCGGACGTCGAGTACTGCAGCCGCGCGGCTCCGAGGTCGTAGCCGGCGACGAGGATCTTGGACTGGCGGCCGTTCAGCGTGATGCCGGTGCCGGGCTGTTGCGGCACGACCGGGTAGTAGTCGGTGCTGCCGGCCAGGAGGTCGACGGCGTCGACGACGACGAACGGCCCGGTGGCCTTGGCGTTCTTCTGGCCGGTGACGGCGATCTTCAGCGTGTGCGCCCCGGCGGGCAGGTCGCGGACCTCGTAGCCGGTCACCTGGTTCTGCTTGCCCGCCGCGTAGAGGTCGACGGTGTCCACTTTGGATCCGTCGAGGTAGACGTCGGCGATGCCGTGACTCGGGTCCTTCGACGTCACCCAGCGGATTCCGGTGCCGGTGAAGGGAATGCTGACGCTGTCCCCGGTGACCTCCGAAAAGGACTCCGTGTGCTGGTAGTCGCCGCCGGTGTAGTTCACCTCCGGCCCGACGTGGCTCCACGTCCCGGTGTAGCCGACCTCGGCCGCGCGGTCGTCGTAGGTGTAGCCGGCGTGCGCGGCGAGGTCGAGCGCGATGCTCGTGGTGTTCGTGGCGGTCGACGTCGAATCGGTGTGCCGCAGGGTGTGGAACTGCGTGCGGGTGTCGGGGTTGATCCGGGCGGTGTCGGTGAGCGCGGGATCGGTGAGCGGGGCGGCGGCCAGCCCGTCGGTCTTGGTCAGCGGGGCGACGGACTGGGTGAAGTAGCCGATCAGCTTGTCCTCGGCGTACTTCGGGTCGAACTGGCGCGCTTCGGTGATCGCGGCGCCGTAGTCGTAGGAGGTGTAGTTCTGCGGGATCGCGCTCCAGCCCCACGAGGTCCCGCCGTGCAGCATGTAGAAGCTCTGCCCGGTCGCGCCGACGGCGATGTTCTGCTTGTAGAAGACGTTCGCGAACTGGTCGTTGATCAGCTGGGCGCACTTCGCGTACCCGGGGCCGCCCCACGGGTCGAAGGCCCCGCCCTGGAACTCGGCGGTGAGCAGCGGCTTGCCGGGGACGTGGTCGTAGCTGATGTCGGGGACGCCGTTCCAGCGCGTGGGGTTCGAGCAGTCGAAGCCCTGCGGGTAGGAGTCGGCGGCGTCGACGTCGAGCGCGGCCTCCCCGGCGTTGAAGGTGCCGTTGTTGTTGCCGACCAGCGGGACGGTGATCCCGTCGGCGCGGGCCTTGTCCTCGAGGTGCTTCATGTAGGCGCGGCCGTCGGCGTTGCCGTTGTAGTACTCGTTTTCGACCTGGTAGGCGAGGACGCTGCCGGTGCCGTTGGTGAGCTGGTGGCGGGCGATGATCCGGTCGATCTGCGTCTGCCACTCGTCGGAGTACTTCAGGTAGACCGGGTCGGCGCTGCGGGTGTGGCCGGGCGTGGTGGACAGCCAGGTCGGGAAGCCGCCGCCGTCGACCTCGGCGTTGATGTAGGGACCGGGCCGCGCGATGACGTACAGCCCGGCTTGCTGCGCCATGTCGAGGAGCCGGTCGAGGTCGCGGATGCCGCTGAAGTCGTACACGCCCTGGCGCGGCGAGTGGTAGCCCCAGTCGAAGTAGAGGGAAGTCGAGTTGAAGCCGGCGGCCTTCATCTTCTGGAAGATGTCGAGCCAGAGGTCGGGGCTGGGGAGGCGGTAGGAGTGGAACTCGCCGGACCACAGGTAGGTCCGCTGGCCGTCGACGAGGAAGGAGTAGCCGTCGTAGGTGACGGTGTGGGCCGGTCTTTCCGGTGGCGCGGCGGCGGCTTGCGGGACGGTCACCCCCGCGAGCGCGAAGACGAACGCGAGCAGGGCGGCGAACAACGCGCGGCGCATGCGGGACCTCCTGGCACGGCGGGGGACCAGAATCGAACACGATCCTTTGCCGATCACACAGAAGTCGTCAAGATACAACACCGGGATGGATCAGTGCCGAGGTAGTGTTAGCGCTAACAGTCCTCGGCGAATGTCGTGAATGACTCATTCATGTCGTCAGATGACATGAATGAGTCATTCACGTCGTCTTCAGCGCAAGCCGGTGCTCTCCCGGACGATCAGCTCCGCGGGCACCAGGTGCCGGGCCCCGGCGTCGCCGCCGGCCATGCGCTCCTCCAGGAGGCCGAACGTCCGGCGCCCGACCTCGATGAAGTCCTGGCGGACCGTCGTCAGGGGCGGCGGGAAGTACGCGGCTTCCGGCACGTCGTCGAAGCCCGCCACGTGCACGTCCTCCGGCACGCGGATCCCGGCCTCGGTGAACGCCCGCAGCAGGCCCAGCGCCATCTGGTCGTTCGCCGAGAACACCGCCTTCAGGCCCCGCTTCCCGGCCAGCGCCCGCCCGGCTTCGTAGCCCGAGCGCGGGCTCCAGTCGCCGCGCACGAGCGCCGGGACGCGCAGGCCGCGCGCTTCCAGGGTCTCCCGCCAGCCGCGCTCGCGGTCGCGCGCCTCGAGCCAGTCCTCCGGGCCGGCGAGGTGCCAGACCGTCCGGTGTCCCAGCGCGAGCAGGTGCTCGGTGGCGCGGCGGGCACCGTCGTACTGGTCGACCGAGATCACCGGGACCGGCGCCGACTCGCCGCCGCCGACGGCGACCACCGGGATGTCCGACGGCGCCGCCGCCAGCGCGCGGCCCGCCGTGACGTGCGGGGCGATCACCACGATGCCCTCGACCGCTTGGCGGCGCAGGCTTTCCACGGCGTCGCCGATCGACGTCCGGCCGGGGCGGGTCACGCTGCAGATCGCGACGCCGTAGCCGGACTCGCGCGCCGCGTTTTCGATGCCGTACAACGTGCTCGCCGGCCCGTAGAGGTTCGACTCCAGCGCGACCACGCCGAGCGTGCCCGACCGGCCGGTGACCAGGGTCCGCGCGGCGGTGTTGGGCCGGTAGCCGAGCTTCTGCACCGCGGCGAGGACGCGCTCGCGGGTTTCCGGGCGCACCGGGCCGCTCTCGTTGACCACGCGCGAGACGGTCATGTGCGAGACCCCGGCCATGCCGGCGACGTCGGCCAGGCTCGGCTGCCGCGGCCCGGGTGCCGGCGCCTTCGTCTGCTCCTTCGCCCGGTCCACCACCCTGGCCCCTTCCACCTCGTGCCGTGTCCCCACGTCGGAGACGGTACCGCCGAATCGGCGCGCACCGGGCCTCCCGCGCCGCGTCAGGACCAGCCGAGCGGACCGGAGAGCGCTTTCACCACCGCCGTGACGCGCTGGGTCGCGGTCGCCCAGCCGGTCGCGGCGGGCTGGGCCGTGAGCACGACGACGACGTACCGCGCGCCGACCAGCCCGCTGGTGTGCAGGTTCCGGCCCGGGTCGCAGCAGGACCACCCCTGCTTGACGGCCCAGTCCGCCGACACCGCCGCCGGGATGCCGAAGAACTGGTCGAAGCCGTCCGCGGCCCGGCGGGTGGCGCCGCCGAGCGCTCCGAGGACGACCTGGCGGGTGCCTTCGGGGGCTTCGTCGAGGAGGTACGCGTAGATCCGCGCGACGTCGGCGGCCGTGACGAGAGTGCTTCCCCAGTGCAGCGGGTCGGCGGGCGGCCGGGTGGCCGTCAGCCCGGCGCGCGCGGCCCAGCGGGTGACGATCGACGGGCCGCCCAGCTTCGTCCAGAGCCGGCTCGCGACTTCGTCGTCGCTGCGGGAAAGCAGCTCCACGACGTCGTCGGGCGCCTCGCCGCGCCGCAGCGCCTCCAGCGCGATCAGCAGCTTGACCAGCGACGCCGACGTGTAAGTGGCGTCCGGGCGGTAGGAGACGACGTCCCTGCCGGTGTCGCGGTCATGGACGAGCACGCTCAGCTCGCCGGGCACGAGCGCGGCGAGCGCGCGCCCGTCCGGCAGCGGGAGCGAGGGCGCCGACGTCGCCGTCGTGGCCACGCTCGTAGAAGGCGAGGCGGGCGG
>NZ_JAAGNB010000455.1:0-7276 GCF_010550475.1 Amycolatopsis sp. SID8362 | reverse complement strand
CCGCCGTGTCCCGCGGTGTGGCTGGAGGCGGGCGTGCCGCACGGCTGGCAGGCGCTGGCGCGGCCGGGTGACGACGTGCTCGGGCTGCGGCGGTTCGGGGCCAGCGCGCCCGGCGCCACCGTCTACGCGGAACTGGGATTCAGCGTGACCGGCGTGGTGCGTGCCGCGCTGGCCCTGGTGGGATCGGAGCAGGCATGCCCCACAAACTGATCAAGATCAAGCGCGTCGAAGACCGGGGCCCGACCCGGCCGGTGATGATCGCGATCGCGGGCGACAGCGCGGCCGGGAAGACCACCCTGACCGCGGGTCTGGTCACCGCGCTGGGCCCGGAGCGGGTCACGGCCATCTGCGTGGACGACTACCACCGCTACGACCGGGTCGAGCGGAGGGCGCAGCCGTTCACCGCGTTGCACCCCGCCTGCAACTACGTCGAGATCATGGAGCAGCACCTCCAGCTGCTCGCCACCGGGCAGCCGATCCTGAAACCGGTCTACGACCACGGTTCCGGGCGGCTGGTCCGGCCGGAGCTGGTCGAGCCGCGCGAGTTCGTGCTCGTGGAAGGGCTGCTGCCGTTGCACACCAAGCTTTCGAGAGCGTGCTTCGACCTCTCGATCTACCTGGAGCCGCCCGAGGAGATCCGCCACGGGTGGAAGGTCGCCAGGGACACCGAGAAACGGGGGTACCGCCCGGAAGCGGTACTGCGCGAACTCGAGGCGCGCGAACCCGAGTCCGCCGCCTACATCCGGCCGCAGTCGGCGCTCGCGGACGTCGTGGTCCGGTTCGCGCCGATCGCCGGGCGCGACGATCCGCCGGGCACGCCGCTGTCCGCGGAACTGGTGCTGCGCCCGTCCGTCCAGCACCCCGACCTGAGCCGGGTGCTGGACAACGTCGAGCGGCACGCGATCCACCTGAAGCTCACCCGCGATGCCGACGGGCGCCCGGTGGACACCCTGCACGTCCACGGGCACGCGCGGCGGGACGAGAGTTCCGAGGTCAAGAAGGCCATCTGGGCGCAGCTGGGGATGGCGGCGGGCGACCCGCCGAGCACGCTGGGCACGTTCGGCGCCGGGCAGCACAGCGAACCGCTGGCGATCACCCAGCTGCTGCTGCTCTACCACATGCTGGACGCGACGGCCGAAGCCCGGATGTCGTCCTGATGCCGCCCGGCTTCCGGCTCCACGGCGTCCCGTGCGTCCACTGTGGACTTCCGGCGGACTTCCTGGAGCTGGCTCCCTGCGGTCTGCAGGTGGTGCACGCGCGCCGCGGCCGCTACGCCCGGTGTGCCATCAGGTTCCCCTGCCCGCTCCCCGGCTCGGGGGAGGCCGCCGCGGCGGCGGAGTCCTACCGTTCGACCACGGTGCGAATGATCGGAGGCAGGTGAATGGCAGGTCTGGAGGAGAAGCTCCCGAGCGGGTTCCTGCTGACCGGCATGGCGAAGGTCGCCGGCTGGGTGCGGAAGAACTCGTTGTGGCCCGCGACCTTCGGGCTCGCGTGCTGCGCGATCGAGATGATGGCGACCGGGGCGGGCCGCTACGACCTGGCGCGCTTCGGGATGGAGGTGTTCCGCGCCTCGCCGCGGCAGGCCGACCTGATGATCGTCACCGGCCGGGTGAGCCAGAAGATGGCCCCGGTGCTGCGGCAGCTCTACGACCAGATGCCGAATCCCAAGTGGGTGCTGTCGATGGGCGCCTGCGCGTCGTCCGGGGGCATGTTCAACAACTACGCGATCGTCCAGGGGGTCGATCACGTGGTGCCGGTCGACGTCTACCTGCCCGGCTGCCCGCCCCGGCCGGAGATGCTGATGCACGCGATCCTCGCGCTGCACGACGAAATCCGGAAGATGCCACTCGGCGTGGACCGCGAACGCGCGATCGCGGCGGCCAACGCGGCCGTGCTCGGCGTGCGCCCGGTCACCAGGGTGGCGACATGAGCGGGGAGCGGGCCCATGGCGGCGTCGCGGCGGTGCGGCAGGGCATGTTCGGCGTCACCGGCGCGGGGGACACGTCCGGCTACGGCGGTCTTTCGCGCACCGTCCGGTTTCCCGGCCCGGCTTCGCGGCCGTACGGCGGCTGGTTCGACGAGTTCGCCGACGTGCTGGCCGGCTCGGGCGTCGCGGCGGAGGCGGTCGAACGGATCGTGGTGGCCCACGACGAGCTGACGGTGTTCGTCGCGCGGTGGCACCTGACCGCTGTCGCCCGGGTGCTGCGTGACATGCCCGCGCTGCGGTTCGAACTGTGCTCCGGGGTCTCGGGCGCGCACTACCCGCACGATGCCGGCCGGGAGCTGCACGCGGTGGTCCACCTGCTGTCGATCACGCACAACCGGCGCGTCCGGCTGGAGATCACCTGCCCGAACGCGGACCCGCGGATCCCGTCCCTCGTCGGGGTCTACCCGGCGGCGGACGCACACGAGCGCGAGACCTACGACTTCTTCGGCATCGTCTTCGACGGTCACCCCGCGCTGACCCGGACGCACCTCCCCGACGACTGGTCCGGGCACCCGCAACGCAAGGACTACCCGCTGGGCGGGATCCCGGTCGAGTACACCGACGCCGCCGTGGCGCCGCCGCACGAACGGAGGTCCTACCACTGATGTCCACAGTGGATACCGTCACCGTCCAGGGCGGCGACTGGGACTCCGTCGCGGCCGACGACCGCGTCGTGGTCAACATGGGCCCGCAGCACCCGTCGACGCACGGTGTGCTGCGGCTGGTCCTCGAACTCGAGGGCGAAACCGTCACCGAGCTGCGCTACGGGATCGGCTACCTGCACACGGGGATCGAGAAGAACATGGAGTTCCGGACGTGGACCCAGGGCGTCACGTTCGTGACGCGCATGGACTACGTCGCGCCGTTCTTCAACGAGGTCGCCTACTGCCTCGCGGTCGAGAAGCTGCTGGGCGTCACCGAGCAGGTGCCCGAGCGGGCCAGCGTCATCCGGGTGCTGCTGATGGAGCTGAACCGGATCTCGTCGCACCTGGTGTGCATCGCCACCGGCGGGATGGAGATCGGCGCGCTGACCGTGATGACGATCGGCTTCCGCGACCGCGAGCTGGTGCTGGACCTGTTCGAGCGCATCACCGGGGTCCGGCTCAACCACGCCTACATCCGGCCCGGGGGAGTGGCTCGCGACCTGCCGGACGGCATCGAGCGCGAGATCGCCGAGTTCGTCCGGCTGATGCGTGACCGGATCGGCGAGTACGAAGACCTGTGCAACGCGAACCGGATCTTCCTGGCGCGCACCCAGGGGATCGCGTACCTGGACCTGACGGGATGCATGGCACTCGGCGTGACCGGGCCGCCGCTGCGGGCGACCGGGCTCGCCCACGACCTGCGCCGGAGCCAGCCGTACTGCGGTTACCAGGACTACGAATTCGAGGTCGGCACCCGGGTCACCTGTGACGCGTACGGGCGCTACCGGGTCCGGGTCGACGAAATCAAGCAGTCGCTGGCGATCGTCGAGCAGTGCCTGGACAAGCTGCGGCCGGGGCCGGTCATGGTGGCGGACAAGAAGATCGCGTGGCCGGCGCAGCTGTCGGTCGGCCGGGACGGGCTCGGCAACGACAAAGCCTACGTCCGTGAGGTCATGGGCCGGTCGATGGAAGCCCTGATCCACCACTTCAAGCTGGTGACCGAAGGGTTCAGGGTGCCGGCCGGGCAGGTCTACGTGCCGGTCGAGTCGCCCCGCGGGGAACTGGGCGTGCACGTCGTGAGCGACGGCGGGACCCGGCCGTACCGGGTGCACGTGCGGGATCCCTCGTTCGCCAATCTCCAGGCCGTCCCGCTGATGAGCGAGGGCGGCAGTGTCGCCGACGTGATCGTCGCGGTCGCCTCCGTCGACCCGGTGATGGGAGGGGTGGACCGATGACGACCATGGACAGCCGCGAGCTGGCCCACCTGACGGCGGACGCGAAGGCGATCATGGCCCGCTACCCGCGGCCGCGCTCGGCATTGCTGCCGCTGCTGCACCTGGTCCAGTCCGAGGAGGGCTGTGTTTCCGAGCGGGGGCTGCGGTTCTGCGCGGGGCTGCTCGGGCTGACCGTGGCCGAAGTCCAGTCGGTCGCGACGTTCTACACGATGTACAAGCGCGAGCCGGTCGGCGACTACCACATCGGCGTGTGCACCAACACGCTCTGCGCGATGATGGGCGGCGACGAGGTGTTCGACGCCTTGTCGGAGCATCTCGGCGTCGGCGATGACGAGACCACCGCGGACGGCCGGATCACCCTGGAGCGGGTGGCCTGCAACGCGGCCTGCGACCACGCGCCGGCCGTGCTGGTCAACTGGGAGTTCTTCGACAACACGACGCCCGAACGAGCTCGCGAGCTGGCCGACGACCTGCGTGCCGGACGGCCGGTCGCGCCGACGCGCGGCGCGGGTCCGCTGTGCACGTTCCGCCGGACGTCGCGAGTGCTCGCCGGTTTCCCCGATGGCCGCCGACAGACGGCCACCGGCAGCAACCCGACCCTGGCCGGTCTCCGCGCGGCCCGGTCGGACGAGCGGCTCACCCCGGTCCTGAGCCGGTTCTGGGACGCCGACCGGTCGTGGACGCTGGACACCTATCGCCACCACGGTGGCTATCGCGCGCTCAGCGCGGCGCTCGCGCTGCACCCGGACGACGTGATCGGGCTGGTGAAGGCCGCCGGGCTCCGCGGCCGGGGCGGCGCGGGTTTCCCGACCGGCGCGAAGTGGGGCTTCATCCCGCAGGGCGACGGGAAGCCGCACTACCTGGTCGTCAACGCCGACGAGTCCGAACCGGGCACCTGCAAGGACATCCCGCTCCTGTACGCCAATCCGCACGAGCTGATCGAGGGAATCGTCATCGCGGCCTACGCGATCCGGGCGGCCCAGGCGTTCGTGTACGTGCGGGGCGAGGTCGTGCCGGTGCTGCGGCGGCTGCACGACGCCGTCGCCGAGGCGTACGAGGCCGGGCTGCTGGGCGAGGACGTCCTCGGTACCGGCTTCGATCTCGAGCTGGTCGTGCACGCGGGCGCGGGGGCCTACATCTGCGGTGAGGAGACCGCGTTGCTGGACTCGCTGGAAGGGCGGCGCGGACAGCCGCGGCTGCGGCCGCCGTTCCCGGCGACCGAGGGGCTCTACGGCTGCCCGACGGTGGTCAACAACGTCGAGACGATCGCGAGCGTGCCCGCCATCGTCCGCCATGGCGCGGCGTGGTTCCGTTCGATGGGCTCGGAGAAGTCGCCGGGCTTCACGCTGTACTCGCTGTCCGGCCACGTCACCCGGCCGGGCCAGTACGAAGCGCCGCTCGGCGTGACCCTGCGCGAACTGCTCGCGGTCGCCGGCGGCGTGCGGGCGGGCCACGAGCTGAAGTTCTGGACCCCGGGCGGGTCGTCGACGCCGATCCTCACCGCGGAACACCTCGACGTGCCGCTCGACTACGAGGAGATCGCCGGCGCGGGCTCGATGCTCGGCACCAAGGCACTGCAGATCTTCGACGAGACCACCTGCGTCGTGCGGGCCGTGCTGCGGTGGACGGAGTTCTACGCGCACGAGTCGTGCGGCAAGTGCACGCCGTGCCGCGAGGGCACCTTTTGGCTGGTCCAGCTTCTGCGGGAGCTGGAGGCGGGCCGCGCGCCCGCCGCGGAAGTCGACAAAGCGCTCGACATCTGCGACTCCATCGCCGGCAAGTCGTTCTGCGCGCTCGGGGACGGCGCGGTGAGCCCGGTCGTGTCGTCCGTGGCGCACTTCCGCGACGAGTACCTGGCGCACGCGCGGGCCGGGCAATGCCCGTTCGACCCGCGGCGCAGCACCCTGTTCGCCGGCCGGGAGGGGCGGGGATGACCGTCACCGAAGCACGCACCGACCTCGTCACCCTGACCATCGACGACACCCCGGTCACGGTGCCCGCCGGCACGCTCGTGATCCGGGCCGCGGAGCTGCTGGGCGTCGAGATCCCGCGGTTCTGCGACCACCCCCTGCTGGAGCCGGTGGGGGCGTGCCGGCAGTGCCTGGTCGAGGTCACCGGGCAGCGCAAGCCGGTGACCGCGTGCACCACCGAGGTCGCGGAAGGGATGGTGGTGCGCACGCAGGCCACGTCGCCGGTCGCCGACCGCGCGCAGCGGGGCGTGGTGGAACTGCTGCTGATCAACCACCCGCTGGACTGCCCGGTGTGCGACAAGGGCGGTGAGTGCCCGTTGCAGAACCAGGCGATGGCCAGCGGGCACAGCCGGTCCCGGTTCACCGGCCCGAAGCGGACGTTCCCGAAACCGGTCCCCGTCTCCGCGCAGATCCTGCTGGACCGGGAGCGCTGCGTGCAGTGCGCGCGGTGCACCCGGTTCGCCGACACGATCGCCGGTGACCCGTTGCTGGCGCTGATGGACCGCGGTGCCGGGCAGCAGGTCGGCGCGGGCGACGGCGAGCCGTTCGACTCGTACTTCTCCGGCAACACCGTCCAGATCTGCCCGGTCGGCGCGCTGACGTCGGCCGCCTATCGCTTCCGCTCCCGCCCTGCCGACCTGGTGTCGACGCCGAGCGCGTGCGAACACTGCGCGTCGGGGTGCGCGACCCGCACGGATGCCCGGCACGGGCAGGTGGTGCGCCGGCTCGCGGCCGACGATCCCGAGGTCAACGAGGAGTGGAACTGCGACAAGGGCCGGTGGGCGTTCCAGTACATCACCACCGCCGCCCGGCTGCGGTCCCCGCTGGTGCGCGATCGCGCGACCGGCCGGCTCGAACCGGCTTCGTGGACGGCGGCGGCGCAGTGCGCGGCACGCGGGCTTGCCGCGGCGGGCGAGCGCGTCGGGGTGCTCACCGGCGGCCGGTTGCCGCTCGAGGACGCCTACGCCTACGCGAAGTTCGCCCGGGTCGTCCTGGGTACCAACGACGTCGACTTCCGGGCGCGGCCGCAGTCGGCCGAGGAGACCGGGTTCCTGGCGGCCTGCGTCGCCGGGGCCGCCGGGCCGTCCTACGCCGACCTGGAGCGCGCGACGGTCGTGCTGCTGGCCGGGCTGGAACCGGAAGAGGAAGCGCCGATGGTGTTCCTCCGGCTGCGCAAGGCCGTGCGGCTGCACGCGACGTCCGTGGTGTCGATCGCGCCGTTCCGCAGCCGCGGCCTGGCGAAGCTGGCCGGCAAGCTGGTGCGGACCGTGCCCGGCGACGAAGCACACGCCCTCCGCGCGTCGGCCGCCGTCCTGGGTGTGCCCGGCGCGGTCATCCTGGTCGGAGAGCGGCTGGCCACGTCGCCCGGCGCGTTGTCGGCCGCGCGCGAACTGGCCGAGACTTCCGGTGCCGCGCTCGGCTGGGTGCCACGCCGGGCGG